>CAYNUR010000061.1:0-7403 GCA_964400435.1 uncultured Candidatus Peribacteria bacterium | reverse complement strand
AATTTAAGTTTTCTTCATCATTTTTTGATAAATTTTTTTTGCCCCAGGGAGGGTGGGGGATTGGGATGGATGCTTGTTGAGATTTTTTTATTGTAGTTCTTGCAGCTTTTTTAATCTCTTTTTCTCTTTTCTTCCTTCCATTAAATAATATAGAACTGGAATAACAATTAGGGTTAACATTGTTGCAGCTAGAAGACCAAAAACTAGCGAAAAACCTAGTCCTGCCCAGAATTCATTTGTTAAAGCTAACGGTAAAATACCAACGATTGTTGTGATTGTTGTCATTACAATTGGTTGCAGTCTTGCATTTGCAGCTTCAGCAATTGATTCTTTAAATTCCATTCCGTCTTTTCTATTTGTGTTAATTCTATCGATCAAGACAATAGCATCATTTACTACAATTCCTGCTAGAGCAACTACTCCTAGGAATGCTGGGAATGATAGATTAAGCCCGATAGCATATAGTCCAGGGAAAACTCCAATTAAGGCTAAAGGAAGAGTGAAAAGGATGATGTATGCTTGTCTAAATGAGTTAAACATTAGTACAAGGGTGAACATGATTAAGATAACTCCAATAATCATTGAGACGAATAATTCTTGAAATGACCGATTAATATCTTCCAGATCTCCACCAAATTTTATTTCATATCCTTGTGGGATTTCATAGTCAGATAATTCTTCTTCGAGTTGTTGAGTAATCTCGATTGGATTTCCTGTGCTTGTAACATTACTAGTTACTTTGAAAATACGTTTTTGTTCTTCACGGTTAATGCTTGCCAAACTTTGTTCTAAATTAAAATCACCTAATTCAGCAAGTGTTACAGAGTATCCTTTTGGAGATTGAATTTTAAAATTTTCTATATCAGAAATTGATAAAATCGTTTGATTATTTTCTTTAGGAAGATCGTATAGAACGAATAAATCTAAATCTTCATCTCCAAGTTTTATCTCTGTTGATTCAACTCCTTGGACAATATTTCTTATTGCTGAAGAGACTTGATTTGCTGAAAGTCCATGAAGTGAGAGTTTATTTTTATCTAGAGTATATTTGAACTCATTTAATCCATCTGTAAGACTTGTATTAACATTTTGAGTTTTTGGTGTACTTCTTACAAGTTCTTCAATGTCTCTTGTGATTTCTTGAAGTTTATCTAAATCTTCACCAATTATTCTGATTGTAATTGGATCTTCACTTGGTGGGCCTCCAGAAATTTCTGTAATTGTAATTTTTGCGTTGGTATATTGTTTTAAATCTTCTCTTAGAGTTTCAACTATTTCATAACTTTTTCTTTCACGTTCTTCTTTTTCATAAAGGTTTACAGTAATGTTTGCTAAGTTTGAACTTGTACTTCCTGCTTGTGGCTCTATGTCTGTTGATGCGCTTGATTGATTAGTTCCAATTACTGTTAAGAAATTTTCTACTTCAGGAATTTGATATAAAATTTCTTCAATCTCATTAGTGACTTCAGTTGTTTCTTCAATGATTATTCCTTTTGGTGTTTCAATATTTATAATGAAATAATTTTCATCAGTTACTGGGAACATTTCTACTTTTAAATTACCGCTAATTGGGAGCATAAAACTGAGAGCAAGACTACCAATTGCTATTAGGATTACTAATGCTCTGAAAATTCTTCTGTTAATAATTGTACCAATTATTTTATGAAAAAATCTTCCAAGAAATTTGAAAAATGGAGTTAAAATGCTTGTTTTTTCTTTTCCTGGTTTTACTTTCAAAAATCTGGATGCAACGGCTGGGTTTAATGTTAGAGAAACGAAAAGTGAAGCCATTAAAGCAGAAGAAATTGTAATTGGTAATGCTTTTAAAAATTCTCCTAAAATTCCACTTACTAATAACATTGGGAAAAATGCAAAAATTGTTGTCATTGTTCCGGCAATCAATGGAAGTTTATATGTATGAATTGAAAGTATAGCGGCGTCTTTTCCGTTGTAACCTTCTTTCATATTTTCATCTATTCCTTCCATAATAACAATTGCTGTATCAACTAAAAGTCCGAGTGCAATTACTAGTGAAAAAAGTGAAAGACTATTAATTGTCATTCCAACAATTTTCATAATTGTGAATGTAAAAAAGAAAGTAAGAGGAATTGAAAGTCCTGCAATTAATCCTTCTTTAAATCCAATAGCAAGGAATAGAATTATTATAATTAGTATTGTAGTTTGAATTCCGTTTTCTGTCAGAATTCCAAGATCTGTTCTGATAAATGAAGAATTATCATTACTAATTGCAATATCGATATCATTTGGAATTGTATTTTCTTGTAATTCTTCAACTTTAAGTTTCGACTCATCGGCGATGGCAATAACGCTTGCTCCTTTCTTTTTGTTCACTCTTAGTGAAACTGATTTTTCAGATTTATTTCCGTTAATTGAAAATTTTGAAATCTGACTTTGGTTTGGATATGCTTCTTCAACTTTTGCAACATCACTTAAATAAATTGGTGTATTTTCGATAAATGATATCGGTAAATTACGAATTTCTTCCAGGCTTGAATATTGATTGTCCACTCTCACCGAGTAGTTTAGTTTATCAATTTGAACTACTCCGATTGGTAAACTTTGATTGTTAAATCTAATTGTATTTGAAATGTCTTGGATGGAAAGTCCTAGCTCTTCAACTTTTTTTTGTTCAAGAACAACTTCAATATATTTTCTTTGGCCACCAAGAATATCGACACTTGCTACTCCAGTTATGCTTTCAATTTCATCCTGAATAATTTCTGCAATTTCTGTAAGTTCATAAAGTGGACGATCACCAATTAGTGAAAAAGTAATAATTGGAATGTCGTTTGCTTCAACTTTAAAGGTTGTTGGATCTGTCGCATCATCAGGTAATTCTGACTTGGCTAAATCTACTGCATCTTTTACTTCTTGGACTCTTTTATCGAGATCTGCATCAGCTTCAAATTCAATGCTTATTGATGAAATCCCAAAATTTGAAGTAGACGTTATACTATTTATATCACTGACAGAAGCAATTCTTTCTTCTAAAGGATCTGTGATTAATGATTCAACATCTATCGGATTTGCTCCAGGTAGTGCTGTAGAAACTATTGCAACAGGTATGTTAATTTCTGGTTGAATTTCTTTAGGAAGACTAGTGTATGAATAAATTCCAGAAATTATTAATGCTAAAATTACTAAGGTTGAAATTGGTTTTTTTCTAATGAAAAATGACCAAGGTGATTTTTTTAATTCTTCTAATTTTTTTCTAGAAATTTCTTCCATTATTTTTTGCTAATAATTACATCGTCACCTTCATTCAAGAAAGTGGTTGTTGCTAAAATGATTGGTTCGTCATTGTTTAGCTGATTTGTTACTTCGATAAATTTTCCAATTAGTGTACCAGTTTGAACTTCTCTTAATCTAACTTGATTAAATTTGTTAATTACTTTTACGTATTTTTTTCCATCAATTACTACGATGCTATTAAGTGGAATAAAATCTTTATTTCCGGAATTTGGTAGAAATTTAACGTCAACTATTGCGCCATTTTCGATTTCTTGATCATTATTCATGATTACTTCAAGATCAAACTTTTTAGTTTGAGGATTAATATTTGGCTGAATTGTATAAATATTTCCATCGAACTCTTTGTTTCCTGAAATTATTTTTACTGGATTTCCAACTCTTAAAAATTCAATTTCATCTTCATTCACGCTAGTTTTAATGATTAGTGAATCAGTGTTTTCAATTGTGAAAATAGTTTGTCCAGGACTAACTTGGTTTCCTTTTTTGAAATCAATTGCAGAAATTTTTCCATCAATAGGTGATTTGATATTTTTGAATTCGTCAGAAATTTTAGCTGAATTGTAACTTGATTCCGCTTGAATGATTTGGCTATCAATTGCATTTAGTTGTTGTTCAGCAGTTGTAGATAATCCATTTGCTTGATTGATTGCAGATTGATATTGGAGATATGCTGAATCAATAGCAAATGCTAATTGGTCTTCTTGTGAATCAAAGTTTTTTTCGATTTGATCAATTGCTTCTCTGGCAGATTTTACTGCATTTTCAGCTTGTTGTTCAGAAAGCTTTGCATTATCGTATTGTGATTCTGCGGCATCTCTAGCTGCTTTGAGTTGAGAAAGATTAATAGTTGGATCTTCGTCAGCTAAATCCTTCGCATCTTCATAGTTATCTTTTGCGTCTTCATAACTATCTCTTGCGAGGTCAGTTCCATTTTCGGCTTGTTCTAATGTTAACCTAGCATTACTTAATTGTATATTTGCAGAATCTAATTGTTCTTCATATAGTTCTTCTGAATTTCGTTCATTATCAATTGCGTTTTGATATGCTTCTCTTGCAAGATCTACAGAAATATTTGCAGAGTTTTGATTGTTTTGATTAGATTCTTGTGTCAGACTTCTATTTTCTTCGGCAATTTTGAGGTTATTTCTAGCTGAATCTAATTGTATTTCATTACTTAAAATTCCAAGTGAATTTCCAAGTGTAGCTAATATTGTTCCTTCTTCGACTTCTTCTCCGATAATAGTATTTATTTCTTCAATTTCACCGGCAACTTGTGCGGATACATTTACAGTTTTGAGCGCTTCAGCAAAACCGATCTTTTCGAAAGAAATATTAATCTCACTTTCATCAATAATGAATACTTGGTCTTCTGTTAGTTCTTTCTGAATGTTTCTTCTTACTTTTTGATTCTTGTTAGAGCTTTCAGATTCATCCATTCTTGAAATTTTCTCAGTACTTTCTTCATTTTTATCAGAAAATGGATTACTAAATTCACATGCAGAAAAAGTAAACGCTGTAAGGCTTAAAATGCTTATTATTAATGTTTTTTTCATCTTGAATGATTTATATAGCGATCAACTATGAACTATTTTTATAATAAAGTCAATAGTTGGTTTTCAGATTGTTCACTGACTTAATTGACCTAAAATGCTTAATTTGATTTAATCACTTCTTAATTTTTAGATAGTTTAAATAGTTTAAGGATGATAGAGGTAGAGAGTTCTAGTCCAAAATTTAATGAGGAGATAGAAAAGGAGGTAATGAAATTAGTATATAGGGTTGAGACTTTGATGAATGAAGGTGAATATGATTTTGATGCTTTTGAAGAATTAAAAAGGAAATGCAGTTTGATTGGTAGAGACGTTGAATCAATTATCAATAGTGTTGATGTAATTGAAAAACGTTTAAGGTTTAGAACTGCTGTACTTTCTAAAAATTGGTCTGAATTTAGGGATATTTGTGATGATTTTTTGAGAACGTATGATCCAGATAGAGTTTCAAGAGTAGGGCAGGTAAGTCCTTATGCTGGTTTAGGATATGGTACTTTTTTACACGATTTAGAGTATGGATGTTTTTCTAAAAATGGCATGTATTCATGGATATTAAATTGGGCTTTGACAAGCATAGCTAGAAGAGTTGTTTTGCCTGATTCGTTTGTTTCAACTTTTCAAGAATTAGGTGAAAAAGAAGATTATGAGTTAATAATAAATCAAATGGAGATTTTAGATGAAAATTTGAATTTTGAAGGATTAATTGAACTAGGAGACTTTATTTTGAGATATGGTGGTGGTAGTCTTGAAAAAGTTGAAGACTTGAAAGATCATTTTAGAGGATATTATTGTGAACTTGTTAAGAATATTGAAGATTGTGATCGCGATTTACTTATAATATCAACACGTATTTTAGTAACTTTAGGTTTTGAACCGGAATTTGAAGGAAAAGAATTATATATTGAATATGTTAGAGAGGGGGTTGAGGATATTGTGGACGATTATGGAGATCAAAAAATAGATTTATCTGATGGTGAAACTTTGGTGTCATATTTTTCTGAATTTCCTTTTTGGTTTAGGCAGCTCTTGGTCATAGATGAAAAATGGGCAAAGGATATTGTTGGACTAGTAGTGGAGAAGATTTTAGAGATTATTAGTAAGGTTAAAGGTGGAGATTCTAAGATTTTTGATTTTACAAGTTTTGGTGCTAATTGGGATTATGGGAATTTTGATTCTTCTAAGCGTATTGAATTGGGGAATTCCAAAATTGTACGAGACTTATATCATGCTGGTCTAATTAATGAATCTGACTATTCTGATTATCTTGAAATAGAAAGGAGTGCGTATTCGTCATTTGTACGTAGAAATTGTGAATATCTTGTTTATGATCAAGAAGTGCGTGAGCATATTTTAAATAATAGTCCTTATCGAGCTGGGGCATTAGGTAGTTACTATGCTTTTAGAGGTAGAGATGATAACGCTCGCGAGGAACTTGTTAAAGGCATTGTTTATTCAGCTTGGTATTACAATTATCCTAAGGAAGTAGTTGATGATGTTGTTTCTTTTGTTGAAAATTATAATGGCTCAAATGAATTTTATCTTAATGCAAAGGAACGAATTAAAGCTAATGAAGAGATTTTAGGTCGGAAGTGTTGACAAGTGTTGTTTTTGCTGTATTATTCTAGGCTATTTAATTTCATATTTTTATGCAAAGCAAAGTATTACAAAAATTTGTAAATGGAAGAGAAAGTTTTCTGATTGAGAGTTTTATTGTTCATGGACCAGAATCTTTGAAGGATTATTTGGAGGCGAATGATCAGGAATGGGAGTTAATTTTTGAATACTTAGTATTTGAACATAACCTTATCTATAGGTGTGTAGCTTCAAATCTTGAATTTTTTACAGAAAACTATATTCAATTTGGAATGTCTAAATTGCGTGAGATTTTAAATGTTACGGATCTGAAATTTGATGCTGTCTGGGAACCAATTTTTGATCTTATTGCTATTGCGAATGAAGGTTTGGGTTACCATGTTATGGAGCATCGTGAGCGTTATGTGATTGCATTTAAAGCTCGTGGTGCAGATTTTGTTCGTAAAGTTTTGGGTTTATGGAAAGATAAATATGATGATTCTTGGTCAACTATTTTAGATATTATGTTGAATGCTGTTTGTGAAAAGATTTTTTCAGAAAATACTTTCGATAGGGGACTTCAAGCTTTTACGAGATTGGTAAACGATAAGCGTGAACATCGTCTGCCTATTTTTAAGCAAAATCTGGTGTAGTGATAAAGAAATCTTCCATTTCTGAACCATCTTTATGTTTTAAAACTATTCTGTAGGCGATTTGTCTGTCAGGGAGATATTTATAATATGCAAAATCTGTCACTGTTACTTTTTCATTTTTTAGCTTTTCTTCATTAAGGTGATTATCTGAGTCTGATCTTTCATCATATTCTAAATCTTCATATTCTTCAAAGGTTATTCCTTTAAATTTATTACTTTTAGCTTTGTAAATATTGCGAAGTTCTTCTTTTGCATCTGTTAAGGTAGTTGCTGTTATTACTTCTCCGGGCATGAGAATTGGTTATTTTTTTGAGGTCTTTAATGATTTTAGCAATTATTTTAGAAATAGTTTAGG
>CAYNUR010000060.1:0-7446 GCA_964400435.1 uncultured Candidatus Peribacteria bacterium | reverse complement strand
TTATATATATGAAATTATTTTTAAAACTTCTGTATATTATATCAAAAGTGGATTAATAAAGCAAGTATGGGAGGGGAGAACTGGGTAATATGTCAAACCTTTATTTTATTCCGGACTTGGGATAATTTGGACTTCGGTTTCTAGTTCAATATTGAATTTATCTTTTACTTCTTTTTGAGCTAGTTCTATTAAGGACTTGATGTCTTTATAAGTAGCGCCTCCTTTATTAAGAAAGAAATTAGCGTGGATGTCTGAAATCTGTGCTTTTCCTATGACTTTTCCTTTTAATCCTGCTTGATCAATAAGCATTCCTGCAGGTTTGTCTGGTAGAGGATTTTTAAAAATACATCCTGAAGAAAAACCTTTTGGCTGAGTTTTATTTCTAGAATTAGAGAGCTTTTCTTTCAATTCTTCTTGCTCTTCTTTAGAAATTTTTCCTTTATGAATTTTGAATTTCCCACTGAGTATTATCTTTCCTTTTGGTTCAATTTTAAAAATACTATTTCTGTATGAAAGCATTAAGTCTTCCGCTGAATAAACCTCAACTTCTAAAGTTTCTGGATTAAAAACTTTTGCAGACTTGATAATATCTTTAGTTTCTAGACCATGACAACCAGCATTTCCGTAAATAGCACCACCTACTGATCCTGGAAGTGTAGCCCAATGCTCTAAGCCAGAGAGGTTGTGGTCAATTGTATATTTCACTAATTGCGAAATTTGAACTCCTGCATCTGCTTCTAAAATGTCTTCTGTATGAGATATATTATTGTTTTGGAATTTGATTATTAAGCCTTTAAAACCTTCTTCTGAAGCCAAAATGTTGCTGCCTCCTCCTATAATGTAAAATGGAATTTTATTTTCTTGGGTAAATTTTATGAGCTTAGTCAAAATTTCTTCAACTTTTACGCTCTCTTTTTGGGAACTTTGGATTGAAAAGAAAAGTTCGGCTGGACCACCAATTTTATACCAAGAATGACGTAAAAGTGGTTCATTTACTTTTCCTTCAGGGAATATTTCGAGAAATTTTTCTTGTAATTCTGTCATATTTTTCTTTGATTTGCTTAATAATACAGTGTTTTGGATTTTTTTTAATTAAAAATTGACATGTGCGTTTGTTTAAAATAAAATTTCGCTGCTTTCGGTTTTGAAAGTCGGGCCACCTTAGCTCAGTTGGTAGAGCAACTGTCTTGTAAACAGTAGGTCATCAGTTCGAATCTGATAGGTGGCTCCAGAAAAACAGAAAAAGCTCAGATTTCAGCTCAGGCTGCGAATAATAATTCAAACACGACCAATGAGGTCGCTTTTTGAATTATTTTCTTGCTTCGCCGAAATCTGAGCCTTTTCTGTTTTTCTGGAGTTGTTTTTTGGTAATATTTTAGTTTTGCACTGAGTTGAAACTTAATAATTTGATTCTTCAGATTTTCAGATTCTATTGTTTGTTTTGTACTTTTTTTGATTTCATTATTAGAAATAAACCTGAAACCATAATCGCGATATCAATTAGTGATAATATTATTATCGTCCGATTTCTACTATTTTTTCCACAGTTATTATACTCAAAGGGGTCTTCTCCAGCTGGAACGAGACCGAATCCACAATCGATTGGAGGATTATTTAAAAGTAAGTATATGTAGTAAATGCCGAGTAGTCCAAGTGCAATTAATGCAACTCCTCCAGTAAATTTTAAATATTTCATTTTTCAAATAATTATAGTTATTTCAATTCTAACATTATTTTTAGTTTCATTTGCAGTTACTTCCCAACGGAACTAAAATAAGCTCAATTTACTCTGTAATTCTCAAAAAAATGGCAAGCGAACACACCATGGACATAGTAATCGATTTTGATTTTCAGGAGCTTACTAATGCTGTTGATCAGGCTAAGCGGGAAGCTACTAATCGCTTTGATTTAAAGGATGCTAATATTGAGATTGAATTGAGTGAGGATGTTGTGAAAATTACTGCTCCTAGTAATATTCAGATTGAGTCTGTTTTTGATATTTTGACTAAGAAAATGATTGGGCGAAATCTTTCTAGCAAGATTCTTGATCGGCAAGAGATTAAGGAAATTGGTGGGATGCGTGCTCGATTGGAGATTAAGTTGATTAAGGCTTTGGATCAAGAAAATGCTAAGAAAATTTCTAAATTTGTTCGGGAGAATTTTTCTAAAGCTAAAGCTTCTATTCAAGGTGACACTGTTCGTGTTGCTTCTAAATCTATTGATGAATTACAAGCAGCTATGGCTAAATTAAAGGCAGATAAGTCTATTGATTTACCTTTGCAGTTTACTAATTTTAGATAGAACTTTGATCAAATTTACCGGTCGTTTTTCTTCTTTTTCGACTTTCTTGCTTTTTCCAATAGCCCATTTGGAATGTGAAATCCTAGATAATGAGGTTTAGGTGGATTTTTTCCTTCTAGGTCATAAAGGGTACTACTGTGCAAAGTAGAGGGGAAACACTCTTCTCTTGTTTTCATTAGAAATTATTTAAAGTATAAAATCATAAGACCTTTTCTGTTTTTGTCAAGGAATGAATTAATTACGCATATTTCTGCAGTATTGACAAATATCATTTTTTGATCAATACTTTTTCTCTGGTCTGCATAAGGCCTTGTTGTTTTACATATCTGTGCTCGGATGAGTTTCCATTTTGTTTGTAATTTCCTGCAGATGAAATGGTGACTCATATCGAGTTTACCAAACCTCACATTCTCGCAATGCGAGAAAAGGAGAAATCGTGCGATACACACAGAAGGAAGTTGACCTCTGGTACTTGAGGTCAACTTTGATCATCGGGAGCCTTATGGAAGAGGATCCTGACATGATTGATTGGTTGGCAGTCTGTGCTCTGGTCCAGACTGGTGAGTTCGTAACAGCCGTACAGAATCCTCACGGATATCTGTATGACAACTTTGGGGGTATCCAACCTCATAGAATTAACGATCAGGACTTCTTCAATGAGGTTGAGCTGGTCAAACCTGAACTTCTTGCTACTTTCTTTAAACTCTACGTCATCTGCCAGGAGCGACGTTTAAAGTTGATGGAAAGTGGCCTGGACCCGGCATCGGATGAGGTGGCATCACTGATGCCGGCGGTACGATGGCGGTACATCGAACGGATCCCATCTATCCTCGAGCTTGATCCTGACATTCTGCTGGAAAATGTAACCATCAGGATCGCGATCATCAAACAGAGGATCTCACGACGTAGGCTGGCCAGACTCAGCCGAAACTCTGTGACTTACTGGTAAAATCAGTTGGGACAACAAAAGGGCGAAACTAATTTGCGAGGGCGCGCCTAATAAAAATACGCCCTTGCCTATACTGAATAATTGGTAAAAGCCTATTTGTTGTTTATATACTTAACAACTTGTTGACTTTACCCTTAAAAATTGTATAATCTCGCAGATTTAAAATTAAAAATGTCAGAAAAAGACGGAAAAGGAGAATTACTTCATTTGAGTATTGTGGAAAATACTGTAGATGATCCTATAACTGAAGATGTTATTGATCAACTAGGTGAAGAGAGAATTATCAATCTTGGAAGAGACCATATGAATAGAGCTGAATTTAATGATGCCTGTGTTCTTTTTGGTATGATAAAAGATCGAAACGAGATAGCTGAGTTCTATTTTCATCTTTGCACTATTCTTGAAGACTTTAATATTGAAGATGATGCATTTAGAGGAGCTACATATTCAATGGTTTTGAACTTGGTTTCGAGATTCAATGGAGTTGATCCACGTACTCTAATTCCTGAATCATTACTTGAAAACTTAAACTTAGCTTCTGGTGTTATGTCACTAGCTGCAAAAAGAAAGTTGCTTAATGGCAAAGAAGTTATGAGTTTCCCTATTCCTAACAATGGAATTCCAAATAACGCTAAAGAAATTAGTTCTGAACTGAGGAAGTTGATACGGAGATTAGGAACTCATTTAAGTCCCGTTGAAGAGGAAGAAAACTAGAATAGCTGACCGATATTTTCACTCTTATTTAATCCTTTGTAGCCCGGAATTGGGGCTTTTTTTCTAATTAGGTCGAGTTTTGTCATTACGTCACTAACAAATCTTTTTATTCCATCTAATGCTAGAGTTGAAAGTGTTCTGCCGTAGGCTTCAATATGTGAGACGTTATATGGATTTAGTCCTTGTCGGTTTTCTTTGTCTTTCATGGTGTCTACAAAGAGATAGGATTCATCGTACTTTGAAACTGAACCTGCTTTTACTGGGTTTGCAGTTATATCTATTGGTATAACGTAATCTCCGAAGGTAAAAAAGCAATCACAGCTAGCTGAAAAATCTAGTGGTGTACCGATGGCATTTACGAATTTTAATTCTGAGGGATCATCAACAAACATCCCATCGTAGAGCTCTTTTGAGAGCATATCATGAATACGATTTAATGATTTTTGTAGTCCGTTTTCTGGAGTTTTTGGTGATGGACTAGTTGGATTCAATTTTGGATTTCTTACTTTTATCGCAATTCTATAAAGAGCATCAACTAAAGCTCGAAGTGCTAGGTCGGAAGGAACTCCGGATTCTCTCAAGAATGATTGTTTCTTTTCGGAAACATTGTGCATAACTATGTTTATAACTGATTCATTTCCTTTATTTTTTTCATATGCGGAACTTTGACTATCTAAAGAAATGATTGTATTTTTGAGATTAATTAGGAATTTGTTGTATTTTTTCTGATCTCCTAACGCTGAGATTAAAGCGGATTGAATGTCTCTTGAAATTAATTGATTGGAAGAATTTAAGTCCTTTACTTCTTTTCGAATGTCATATGGCCTAGGTAGATTTTCAGATCCGCCCGTTAGTTCTTCTTCAAGAGTTTTTCCGTCTAAATATTTTCTGTTTAGTAAAACTCCATCTGTGATTGTTGGCTTAACTGTTTCGGATACTAATCCCCTTAATTCTTCAATACTTGTTATGTCTTGTGCTCTTTTTCTAGTTTCTTCTCGTTCTTTTTGGACTTTGTAATTTGTAATTTCTTCTTCTGATAATTTTTCCGGATTATCGAATAATTCTTCTAATTCTTTATGTAGAAGTAAATAATCAGTTTCTTGCCATCCTCGGAAATTAAAATCTGAAAGACTTTCTGGAGCTGGTAAAGAATTTTTACGGTTTTCAATTGCTAAAAGAATATCGTCGAGAATTTTTCTTATTTCATTTTTTTCTGATTGATCCTCAGCTAGATAGTATTCCATAGCTCTTTCTTTCCCTTTTTCAAAGTTTGCCTCGTAACGTTTTGGATATTCTATCGGTTTATTCTTTTCTTTTTCTAGAACTTTTAGATTGTTTTCAAATTGATCTTTGCTTAAATCAGTTAGTTCTAGAGCATTTTGGCAGAAAGCTTCAATATTTTCTAGGGACCAAGAATGAGGAAGTTGATACTTCAGGATTAATTCTGCACGATTTAAATTGTATAGGTCTTCTTCAAAATGATCTACGAATTCGAAATATGCTTCTTCTCCAAGTTCTAAACGTTTTTGGTAAAATTGATATAGTTTTTCATCAAAATTTTCTGGAAAAAATTGCTCTGATTTTTCTAAAGCCATTTTTTGTTTTTATTTAGAATCTTATTATTTTACCATAATAACAAGAAAATGACAACTAGCGCTGAGCTGAATTGTTGTGTTTTTGAAGGGGAAATTTGTTAAAATTATTTTGTTCTATTTTTTGCCTATGAAAATTGTACTTCTTATACCAAATTTGCATGCTGGTTCTGAATTAGCTTTGAATCAGCTAGTAAAACGAGATGATTTAGAGATTGTTGGTGTTGTGAGATCCAAGATTAGTCCTTGGCAGAAGACTTATTGGAAATATCTGGCGTATGGAGTTCGTAGAGCTGGGGTTTTTTATGGTTTTGTAATTGGAGTTTTTGTGTATTTACATGTAATTGGCTTAGCCTTGGCCAGTTTGTTTTTAATAAATAGAAGAAGGAATTGGCTGAAAACGAAAACTTTAGTGAAAAAATATGGGTTGGATTTCTTCGAATGCAAAAGTATTAATTCACAGAAAAGTATTGAGAAAATAAGAAGCTGGAAACCAGATGTATTAGTAACTTTAAATTTTGATCAAATTTTGAAAAAAGAAGTCATTGAAATTCCTAAGGTTGCCGCACTAAATGTTCATCCTGGGATTTTGCCTCAATACAAAGGTATTTGGCCTGATTTTTGGAAACTACATAATGGTGAGAAATATGCAGGTGTGACTATTCATCATTTGAATGAAAAAATTGATGATGGAGATATTGTTGCTCAAACTAAATTTCCGATTATGAAGAATGAAAATCGATTTAGTTTAGGTTTAAAATCAGCTCAAAAAGGAACTAAACTATTGATTTCAACTCTGCTAAAAATTAAAAGCGGTGTAAAAATGCCTAAAATAAAAATTAAAGGAAAACCGCGATATTATTCTCTACCAACAAAAGAAGCTTTTGATAGATATTTTGATCAAGGGAAAAAACTTTTCTCTTTCCGTGCTATGTATAGAGATTTTAAAAAACTATTTTAATAAAAAGGTTTTAGAAGCTTATCTATTTTGTAATGTTTGACTTCATCTCTTGGTGCAGTTTTTATTTCTTGTCTATTTGGAAGTAGCTCCATGAAATCTCTAGATTCTTTATCTTCATAAAGAATTCCCATAGTGATTTTTTGGTCTAAATCTTGAGCTAATTTCTTAGCTTTATCTAGAGAATGTGGATCATAGTTTTTTATTTCGTGAGTATACTGAATGTGTTCCCAATACCAATCTTGAGTTGTTGCTTTATTGTAAGTTGTGCAGACTTGGAAAATTTCTAGCAGTGCAAAACCGTTGTGATTCAATCCAGCTCTAATCATTTCATTAAGGTGACCGACGTCGCCGGAAAAACTTCTTGCTACAAATGTTGGACCTAGTGAAAGAGCAAGCTCCGAAACATTTATAGGATCTAAATATACTCCATCCGGGGCTGAATTCATCTTGTAACCTTTTCTGGTTGTTGCTGATGGTTGTCCAGTTGTTAAGCCATAAAGACTGTTATTATGAAGCATGAAAAGGATCTTGTAATTGTTTCTGATTGCGTGGATAAAATGGTTTATTCCTTCACTTAAGGTTGCTCCGTCACCAGCAATTGCAATTGTTTTTGTATGTGGATTGGCAATAGCAACTCCACCAGCAAGCGGTAAAACCCTTCCATGAAGCCCATGAAAAGTGTAACCGTCGATTTTGTCTGAACCGTTTCCATTACAACCTACATCAAAACAAAATATAACATCTTGTTTTGTTAGACCTTCCTGAGCTAAGGCCATTTTCAAAGCGTTTTGAATGTTGTAATTTCCACATCCACTACACCATGTTAACTTTTCATCTGATTCATAACTCATGTATATTTCTGAGTTTTTATCGAGAGATTTCAAAAATGTTTTTGGGTCGTAAATCATATTTTTACTTCAGTTTATTAC
>CAYNUR010000059.1:0-7512 GCA_964400435.1 uncultured Candidatus Peribacteria bacterium | reverse complement strand
CTATTATTACTAAGAGAAATTTAACAAACAAAAAAGAGTTAGTAGATAAGCTAATAAAATATTTAGAAAAGCATAATGTAGAAGTACTTTTAGATACAAATGTTGCACATCTTTATAACAATCAAGAAGGTCATAAAAAAAGCCAAATCCTCAATAAGGCAGACTTGGCAATTACATTAGGTGGGGACGGAACATTACTAAAAACTGCTAGAAGATTATCAAGAAATAAGGTTCTAGTTGTGGGGATTAACTTTGGAAATCTAGGGTTTTTAACAGAAAGTAAGCCAGAAAGAATGTTTAAAACACTGGACAAGGTTTTTGATGGACATTACGATATAGACAAAAGAACTCTTCTGAGAGTAACAATTTATCGAAATAGACAAAAAATAGCGACATATTTAGCACTTAATGACGCCGTTATTAATCAAGGAGCTTTTGCTAGATTAATTAATTTGGATCTAGAGGTAAATAGTCGTAAAGTTGTCACTTTTAAAGCTGATGGAATGATTGTCGCGACACCAACTGGTTCAACAGCGCATTCACTTTCAGCAGGTGGTCCAATTGTCCATCCCTCATTGTCTAGTCTAACAGTAACCCCAATCTGCCCGAGCTCGCTATCAATGCGTCCAATCGTTATACCTGACAATAGACAACTTACTGCGACTATAGCGACACAAAGAAGAGATAAGGCAGCCATAATTGGTCTGACTATAGACGGGCAAGATATGATAGTCTTAAAGTATGGCGACAAAATTAAATTCCGAAGAAGTTCAAGAAATCTTTATTTAGTACGAACCAGAAATAGATACTACAAAATGCTTCGCGACAAATTGCACTGGGGTGAAATTTAAAATTCTTTAATTAATTTCACCTTGTAAGAACTTTGCATATAAAATTCTTCTTCACCATAAGACTGATAATCCCATACTTTTGGATTTGGTGTTTTTCCATCTTCTAAATAGTATTTGTCTTTTTCAAAAATATAAAATTGAGGCCTAGAAATAGATCTTTGAAAATCTTCCTCATCCTTTGGACAATGCTGCATAATCAATTTTTCATCAGCGTTCAATATTTCATCTAGGCGCTTTTGATCTTCCAAGGTTGCAGGTTTATATCCATATTTCAACAAAGTCAAAATTGCAAAACATGTTCCAACATTAAAAGAGAGAACTTGTTTTTTACCTTTTAATTCAGCTCTTCTTCTTAAAAATTCTTCCATAAAATAAAACATCATTTTTCCAATTTTTTGGCCTCTGTACCTTTCATTAACCTGACGATGGGAATTCACCCACTCTTCAACTCCATTTTTTTCACCTTGATAGACATAATCAAAATCACAAACATATCTGTTATTTCCATCTGTCTCTGGATAAATTACTTCCATTTGTAAATTTTTATCGCCACCATATTTTTTTTCATCAGTTTCCAAAATATTCGCTTTAAATTCAAAATCTCCTGCATCCATATTTCCATATCTATCAAAACTTTTATTAAAAATGGGAATCAATGTAAAACCCCTTTCATCATTCCTCACAGCTCCCTTGGAATGCTCATCGTACTCATCAAATTTATCTAGAGCAGTATATAAATTGGGAACACCAAGAGAAAACCAGTCAATCTTGAGGTCCTCTCTTTCAACAGCTTCAAGTCCTTCATATTCATATTTTTTCGCTAAATCACTTAAGCTAGGAATCACCTCCTCAGTTAAACTTTTAGCTTTTAAAATTTTTTCTCGAACATCATAAAAACCTTCTCCTTTAAGAACCGAATTATTAGCAACCATATCAAGTCTTGATCGCAAATCTTCAGTAATTCCAAGCTCACGAAAATCAGAACTTTCTAAATCATTTATTATCAAATCAGCACGTCTAGATATTTTTCTAATTTCATCACCTTCAATTAAACTCCTTTCAAAATCTGAAATATCTTCCCAAATTTTATTCTTATCATTTTCAGCCATATCAAAATTTAAATCTCTAAATTATAACACTTTCTTGAAAATCAAAAAAGAGCCCATCTCTGAGCTCTTTAAATTGCATTGAGTAACTTTTACCTCTATCTCTTCCGATTCTTAATTGCTGCCTGAGCAGCTGCAAGTCGAGCAATAGGTACACGATAAGGGCTACAGCTTACGTAATTAAGTCCTAATCGATGACAGAAGTCCACAGAGTCAGGATCTCCTCCTTGTTCACCACATATACCAATCTCAATCTCAGGTTTCTCTTTCTTCGCTAGATCAAGACAAATTTGCATTAATTTACCTACTCCATTTTGGTCAATACTAGCCATTGGGTCTCTTTCCAAAATTCCTTTATCTAAATACGCAGGTACAAAACTACCAACATCATCTCTCGAAAAACCATAAGTCATTTGCGTCAAATCATTTGTTCCAAATGAAAAGAAATCAGCCTCATGTGCAATCTCATCTGCCGTTAAGCAAGCTCTCGGCAATTCAATCATAGTCCCAATTAAATACTGAAAATTAATTTCATCTCCATACTCCAAAATTGTTTGCTGAACTACTTGTCTCATTATTCTCAACTCATTCACGTTCCCAACAAGTGGAATCTCAATCTCTACGATAACTTTCTTTCCAGAGTTTGTTACTTCAATGGCAGCTTCAGTAATTGCTTGAACTTGCATTTTATATATATCTGGAAAAGTAATTCCAAGTCTACATCCTCTATGACCAAGCATAGGGTTAACTTCTTGCATACTGTGAATCAATTGTTTTAGCTCATCAGTAGTGCTATCCATTTCTTTAGCTAATTTCTCAATTTGCTCATCTTTTTCTGGCAAAAACTCATGCAGAGGTGGATCCAGTAACCTAACGGTCACAGGCTTACCATCCATAACTTCAAAAATACCAGCAAAGTCTTCCTTTTGAATGTTTTTCAAATTTTTTAAAGGAATAGCTCTCTTTTCTTCATCCTTTGAAAGAATCATCTTTCTAACATCTTTAATTCTATCTTCTTCAAAGAACATGTGCTCAGTTCTACAAAGACCAATACCTTCTGCTCCATATTCAACTGCAGTTTTGCAATCCTCAGGGTTATCAGCATTAGTCCTTACTTGAAGTGTTCTAAATTCGTCCGCCCATTCCATAATCTTCTTAAAATCTCCAGCAAGTTCAGGTTCTTGCATCTCAACTTCACCGATCATAACCTCACCAGTACTTCCATCAAGCGTTAAAATATCTCCTTCATTCACAACTAGATCACCGATTAATAATTTTTTAGCTTTGGAATTAACCATAATATCTGTACAACCTGAAACACAACATTTTCCCATTCCTCTACAAACAACAGCAGCATGACTAGTCATTCCACCACGTGCAGTAAGTATTCCTTCCGCACAGTTCATTCCAGTAATATCTTCAGGGCTAGTTTCTTTTCTAACTAAAATCACTTTTTCTCCATGGTCATTTACCAACTCCATTGCTCTTTCAGCACTAAAAACTACCTTTCCACAAGCAGCTCCAGGTGATGCAGGTAGACCTTTTGCTACAACGTCTTTTTTAGCCCCTTTTTTAATTTGTGAATGAAGCAATTGATTAAGTGCCTTTGCATCAATTCTCATTAAAGCGTCAGATTTAGTCAAAAGAGCTTCTTCAACCATGTCATTAGCAATTTTAACGGCAGCTTGAGCTGTGCGTTTCCCATTTCTAGTTTGTAATAAAAAGAGCTTACCTCTTTCAATAGTAAACTCTATATCTTGCATATCTTTATAATGCTTTTCCAGTTTTTCTTTGACATCTAGTAGCATGTTAAAAGCCTCTTTGTTGACTTTTTCTAGTTCCATAATTGACATTGGAGTTCTAATACCAGCAACAACATCTTCACCTTGAGCATTCATTAGAAATTCACCGTAGAATTCTCTTACTCCAGTAGAAGGATTTCTTGTAAATGCAACACCTGTACCAGAATCTTCTCCCATATTTCCAAAAACCATTGCTTGAACATTCACAGCAGTTCCAATTAAGTTTCCAATGCTATTCATCCTTCTATAAGCAATTGCCCTTTCATTATTCCAAGACTTAAAAACAGCTTCTATTGCAAATTTTAATTGTTCAAGAGGATTCTGTGGAAAAGGTTTTCCAGTTTTTTCTAAAACAATATCTTTATATTTTTCAACAACTTCTTTTAATTCTTCGGTAGTTAATTCAGTATCCAATTCTCTTTTATTTTTTTCTTTAATCTCATCTAAAACTTCTTCAAAATGATCTCTTTCTATCCCTAAAACTACATCTCCAAACATTTGTATGAATCTTCGGTACGCATCATATGCAAATCTTTCATTACCAGTCTGATTAATCAATCCAATAATAGTCTCATCAGAAAGACCTAAATTAAGAATTGTATCCATCATCCCTGGCATAGAAACAGCAGCTCCACTTCGTACAGAAACTAGTAGCGGATTCTCTTTACTACCAAATTCTTTTCCCATCTTTTCTTGAAGTTCTTGAAGATGCATTTGAAGCTCATCAGCAAATTTATTCGGGTAGTCACCGGTTTTTAAAAATATGTCGCAAACATCTGTAGAAATCGTAAATCCAAAAGGTACAGGAATACCAAGTTGTGTCATTTCTGATAAATTTGCTCCCTTTCCCCCAAGTAGTTCTTTCATTTCTTTACTCCCTTCATCAAAAGAATAGATGAATTTTTTAACAGAGGAGTTGCCAGCATCTTTGCTAGCCTTAGCTATCGAAGAGCTTTCAAGCATCGGATTAAGGTTAAGAAAAATCTTCCAGGCCAAGTATAAGTTGATTTCTAAAAAAGACAAGAAAATAAACTTACACTTTAAGGCTATTTATAGAATAGATCGATTTAAGCAAGATTTAAATCTTTAATCTTTTCATCTAATCTTTGTAGTGCAGTAATAAAAGCTGCTTCTCGTAAAGTGCAGTCATATTTTTCAAAGTTATTTTTAACTGTTTTCCAAGCATCAATCATAATGTCTTTCAGTTTTTCATTCACTTCATCAACTTCCCAATACTTATTCGCAGCGTTTTGTAGCATTTCAAAGTAACTAACTGTAACTCCACCAGCGTTTGCCAAGATATCAGGAACAACCATGACCTCTCTTTCTTTCAGAATCTGATCACCACCTGGAGAAACCGGCCCATTTGCCAATTCAATAATATATTTTGCCTTAATTTTATCAGCATTTTGTTTAGTCACTTGATTCTCAAGCGCAGCTAAAACTAAAATATCGCACTCTTGTTCAAGTAGTTCTTCATTACTTACAATTTTGCAACTCGCTCCATCTTGACCATGAACTTCAGACATAGTAACTCCACACTCACGTACTGAGTTTTTCTCAATTTTACAACTCATTAATTCATCAGGATTTATTCCATGATTACAGAAAATTCCACCCTTTGAATCAGAAACACCTACAACCTCAAATCCTGCATCTGCAAGCAGTTTCGCCATTACACCACCTGCATTACCAAACCCTTGTATCACAACTTTTGTATCCTCTGCTTTTAAACCATCTTGCTTTACAATTTCCTCCAAAACATAAAAACCACCTTGGGCAGTAGCTTTATCTCGACCTTTACTTCCTCCATTTTCAAGAGGTTTACCCGTGACTACACCTTTTGCATCTTTGCCTACAATTTTTGAATATTCATCAGCGATCCATGACATAATTTTGGGATTTGTGTTTACGTCAGGAGCTGGGACATCTGTTTCTGGTCCAATAGCAGGTGCAATTAATTGAACATAACCTCTTGTTAATCTTTCAAGTTCATTTTCTGACAAATCTTTTGGATTAACAATTATTCCACCTTTCCCGCCACCTAGGGGGATTCCAACAACAGCACATTTCATTGTCATCCATGTAGATAAAGCTTTTACTTCTTCAAGGTCAACTTGTTCATGGTAGCGGATCCCTCCCTTATATGCTCCTCTATAATTATTATGTTGAACTCTAATTCCTTGAAAAACTCTAAGACTCCCGTCATCCATTTTAACCGGGACACTAACTTCAAT
Source organism: uncultured Candidatus Peribacteria bacterium (assembly GCA_964400435.1). Lineage (GTDB taxonomy): Bacteria > Patescibacteriota > Gracilibacteria > UBA1369 > LOWO2-01-FULL-3 > CAYNUR01. The sequence continues at coordinate 1,516 of CAYNUR010000059.1, read as the reverse complement.
CATCCTCTGAGGAGAGGATAGAATTGTCTTAACATTTTTATCAAGATTCATTATTTTAGCTGAATTATTGATCTGCTCCAGTGTATTTTCGAATAAGGACATAGAGTAAAATTAAAAATATTCAGGAGGAATTCTATGGCCTTAGAATTTTTCCATCAAGGCAAAAATTTTCAAAATTCAGAATTAAAATAGTCCAAGAACGGAAAAGTCTAGAGGGGGTAGAGTAATGTCATAATATTGAATAATCATTTGACCAGCAAAACCAGAGAACAAAGGAACAGTGAGGTTATCATCAAGTTTAATAGTGATTAATTCTACAAAGCTAGCAATGAAAGCCATAGGAATAACAACAATTACGATTTCAGGCAAAATTAACAAGCCTGAGACCAAGTTCGCAGCTAATCCTGATAAAGTTCCAATAAGAGTTTTTTCTTTATAAAGCTTGGTCTGCCCAAAGTATTTGCCTATCAAAGCAGCAAATAAATCACCAAAAATAGTCATAAACATTGCAAGTACCGCTATCCAATAATCAAATGCTGCAAAAGCAATGATGCACGAGATAACGAAAAAAACCGATGCTGCTAGGTTATCCTGTTCATGAGGTCTCATTAGTGATTTTAGTCTATCAACAATTTTAGGCTTATGCTCAAGCCTAATGTATTCAATCTCCAAAAACACCAATAGCAAACCTGTTAATACTAGAATAGCAATTCTTTCAGAAAAAAAATTTAATAGACCAGTATAAAGCAAAACAATGCCAAGCCCACTCAGGTGAACAGATTTCCTAATCAATTCCCAGAGCATTCCTTTAGTTTTGTTTTGTTTAGACATTTAAACATTTTATGTACAAATAAAAATATCTAACAAAAGCAACTATTAATCAATCTAAAACCTATTTCCAAAGTTGGTACCATTTTTTCTTAGGAGGTTCTTGTAACAGCTTTAATTGATTCTCAAGCACAAAGATTTTTTCTTGAAGAGTATTAACTAGTCTTAAGAAATTTTGTCTTTCTTCTGAGTGTTGAGATACCATTCTTTCAAGAGATTCTGTAAATCTTTTAAAGTCATCAGCGTTTATATATTCAGTGCTTTCATCAGATTTTTTCTCAGAAGATTCTTCCTTTTTACTAACTTCTTTTGTACTGTCTTCTTTCTTTTCAATTGTTTCACTTTTTTCTTCTTCTTTCTTAAATGGAATTGAGTAATGCTCACACAGTGATTCCTTATCAATATTATAGTTAAAACCTTGAGGTGTTTTTGATTTTTTGAACTTAAACTTCTTAGCTTTAATACCCCTTCTAATAGTCTGAATTGACTTATCAGTTAGTTCTGCTGCTTCTTGAATTGAAATGTATTGTGTACTCATATGACTAGTCAAACGGTTAATCAAATCTTACAAACCCAATTTAATACACATCAGAACTAATCCAAAATTAAAACCTCTTTTTAAAATTGACATATTTTTTATCACTATTGTTTCTTTGTTATGCGTCCAGTTTTTTTGAAAGTCTTATCC
>CAYNUR010000058.1:0-7546 GCA_964400435.1 uncultured Candidatus Peribacteria bacterium | reverse complement strand
TTTCTAGATACAAACATTCAAGCCGAGGAGAATATAAACCGACAAGAAAACGAAAACTCTTACTCAGCAAAAAAGAAATCAATAAAATCGACCAAGAAATTCATCAAAAAGGAATCACCGCAATTCCATTAGAATTATTTGCGAAACAAGGATTAATAAAACTAAAAATCGGAATTTGCAGAGGGAAAAAACTTCATGATAAAAGAACAAATCTAAAGAAAAAATCGCAACAAAGAGACATTGAAAGAGCTCTAAAAAACTATTAAAAACAAATTTCACAACCCTGAAGAGATACTGACAAGGTAAAAGAAAGTCGCACCCTTCCAATATTTGAGATTTCTTTTATAATTCAGGCACAAAAAAACAAACTATGCAAAATTACTATACAAAAATAGTCGCAGGAATCCACAAATACTTCCGCAAACATGGCTTTGAAAAAGCTGTAATAGGAGTAAGTGGTGGAATTGATTCATCTACAAGTTTAAAATTAACAGTTGATGCACTTTCACCAGAAAATGTCACAGCAATTTTAATGCCTGAAAAAGGTATTTCGTTAGACGAAAACCATCATCATGCAAAAATGCTTTGTGAATTTTTAAAAGTTAAATATTTCTCGGTTTCTATAAATAGTTTCTTACGAGATTACCTAAGTTTGCCATGGAAACCAAACGATCTAGCTCAAATCAACACCAAGGCAAGAGTAAGAATGAATATCCTCTACAATTTCGCAAACACCAATTCTTCCCTAGTTATCGGAACTTCAAACAAAACAGAAATAATGATTGGTTATGGCACAAAATATGGAGATTTAGCTGCAGACATTGAAGTAATTGGAGACCTTTATAAACACGAAGTTTATCAACTAGCTGAACACATGGGATTACCAAATGAATTGATTGATAAACCTCCTTCAGCTGAGCTTTATCCAGGTCAAACTGATGAACAAGAGCTTGGATTAACTTATAAAGAAATTGACAATATTCTCAAACAAATAGGGCAAGGTAAAAATAAAGATGACATTATCAATAAAGGATTAAACCCCAACTCTGTTCACAAGGTTTTTAGAATGATGGAATTAAACAAACATAAAACAGAATTACCTCCACTTATTAAAGTTAAGTAATGCCTCAATCAGCTCTATATGTAGGAAGGTTCCAACCATTTCACTTAGGACATTTAAGCGTAGTGAAAAAAATTTTAGAAGAGAACGAAAGAGTTATTATCTTAATTGGAAGTGCAGAAAAAAATTTTTTACCAAAAGATCCATTTACAGCAGGAGAAAGGTACGAAATGATTGAAAATAGTTTAAGAGAAAATCAAATTCCCTGTGAAAAATTCTGCATAGTTCCAGTAAGAAACATTAACAATTACTCTCTATGGGTAAGCCATATTTCAAACTATGTCCCACCGTTTAATCGCGTATACACAGGATCAAAAATTGTAGAAGCATGTTTCGAAGGAAAATATGAAAAAACCCATCGCCCAAAGGAACCCGGCCCAGAAATAGTCAAATTAGATCGAAGTATTATTCCTATTTCCGCAACACAGGTCAGAGATCTAATTAAAAAAGGTGACGAAAAATGGAAAAAAATGGTTCCAGAGTCTGTTGTAACAAAGATAGAACTATGGAATTCTAGAGAAAGATTACAAGACGTAGAAGGTTTACCTGATGTAACGGAGCAAAATAATCGCTATTAAAAATTGATTTCACAAAATAAACTTTTGCCATCATGAAATTGATAGCACTTTAATATTAAAAGTTCTTAAACTTTTCTTAAAAATTTCCTAAACTTATAAAAATTTTAGCCCCCAACCGGGAGGGTAACAAATAATCATTAAAATTCCTTAAAATAAAAATCGGGTACAAAAAATACCACGTAGTGTACCCGAGTCGCCTACAAAGGGGGCGAGTGGTACACAAAAAATTCCTAAAACACTCATTCATGATCAATCCACACATATTCAGAGCTTATGACATCCGAGGAATTGCCGACCCAATAGACAACAAACCAGCTGATTTAACACCGGAAACAGTTTACTTAATTGGAAAAGGTGCTGGTACATATCTCAAAAGAAAGTACGACACAAAATTAATGGCCGTTGGAAGAGATGTTAGAAATACTGGTCCAGCCTTAGAAAAAGCATATATTAAAGGATTAACAGAAGTTGGAATCAATGTCACAAAAGTAGGCTTAACTACTTCACCAATGATTTATTGGTCTGTTTGTACACCAAAGTTAAACTTTGACTCAGCAACAAATCTCACTGCAAGCCACAACCCAAAAGAATATAACGGATTAAAAATTGTCACAAAAAATGCTCACTCAATCTGCGGCGATGAACTTCAAGAAGTCGTAAAAATTATCCAAAACGAAGATTTTATCTTTTCAAATGAGCCAGGGAAAATAACAGAATATGATCTTTGGCCAGAATACTTAGAGGATATTTCATCAAGAATAAAGCTAAAAAGAAAATTAAAAATTGTTGTTGATGCTGGTAACGGTGTAGCAGGACCATACGCTCCAGAATTTTTCGAAAAAATTGGATGCGAAGTAATTTCAATGTATTGCGAACCTGATGGAAATTTCCCAAATCATGAAGCAAATCCAGAGGAATTAGAAAATATGAAAGATCTAATCGAAAAAGTAAAAATCGAAAATGCGGATTTAGGAATTGGATTCGATGGTGATGGAGACAGAGTAGGAATTGTGGACGAAACTGGACACATGTTTTCTGCAGACTATATGCTCTTACTCTTAACTCGCGACTTAGTAAAAAGAGAAAAAAATCCAAAAGTAGTTTTTGACGTAAAAGTTTCACAAACAATCATTAACAACATGGAAAAGCACGGAGCTGAACCAATCATGAGTAAAACTGGTCATAGCTTCATAGAAAATCAAATGAAAAAACTAGACGCACCATTGGGTGGAGAAGTTTCCGGACACTTATTTTTCGGGGAAGATTATTATGGATTTGACGACGCTATGTTAGCTGCAGGGAAAATTATTGAAATAGTCTCAAAAAGCGAAAAACCATTGTCAGAAGAATTCACAGACTTACCAAAAAGTTATACAACTCCAGAATTCAAGGCACACTGCCCAGACGACAAGAAATTCGAAATTGTAAAAAAACTAGTCGAACACTTCACCGCAAATTACGACTGCATAACTATCGACGGCGTAAGAGTAAAATTCGACGAAATTTCCTGGGCAGCAGTCCGAGCCTCAAACACCAGCCCAAACCTAACTCTAAGATTCGAAGCAAAGTCAGAAGAAGAATTAGAAAAAATCATGAAAATAATGGCAAACGAAATCGAAAAATATCCAGAAGTTAGTTTAGATTGGTATAAGAATTATTCAAAATAGATCAAAACAAAAAAGCTTCTCCCAAGGTCAAAAATCATTAACAAGAATACGCCAGAGGGAGACGATAAGCCGCACTATAGTGCAGTGATTGAGCAACCAAAGTTTAACATAACAAAAAAAACACACTCGCAAGACCAAAAATCGTTTGAAGTGGTGCAGTGCAAGGAGGCTCAGGAGGGAGACGATTGAACCGCACTACAAGTGCGGTGATTGAGCAACCGACAAGCCGACGCAGCAATGCGCTGCTTCAAACGATTTTTGATTAGAAGTTTGAGGTATTTATTGTATCCTCCTGCTCAAAGATAAATGAATCAGAAGGTCTAAAATCAACATAAACAGATCCAGGCTCCTCCTCTTTACCAATTGCAAAGAATTCAGGATCATCAGGAGGAACCAAATCTCCAATCGGTGCAGGATTCAAAGGGTCCAAACAATCACAAGATTCACCCGTAGCATCATTCACTACTGATCCAGGACCAAACTCATTACAAGTAAGGATGTCTTCATATGTCATTCCCTTATTACAACTTTGATCAACCGGTAAACCATTTGCCGTCTTTTCTAAACGATATTTTGCTAAACGCAAATAGTTAATATCATTAGATTGAGCTTTAAGCCGTTCTTCAGGAGTAATCGGAACATCAAACCTTCTACCTCCCCAATAAACGATAAAAGGTTTAGCATCTTCAAAAGCTCCACTCAATCTTGCATCCAAATCGGAACCACCAATCGTACAAACTGGACATGACAAACTTCCCAAAATAGCAAGTTGTCTATTCAAAATATTTTCACGTTCTGTTTGATTAGCCCAAACTGGAAAACCATCAGCATCAATATCTAATTTATCCCCGCTATAAGTGTAAAATCCTCTATCCGTTACCATGTTGGCATTAATGTTTCTCACATCCGGGTGAACATAAATATTTCCACATTCACCATCATTATTTTGATTATGTCTACATAGAGCCATCACTGTTACTCGATTTGAATCATCAAAGTTAGAATCATAGTCACTTACCCAAAGATCATCTTCAATAAAAATATTTCCCCCCTCATTAATGAAAACATATTGACCACCAAAATTTCCTACATCAAGATTCAAATCTACACCTTGGAGATAAACACCTTTCTCACCCTGCTCTTCAAACTGAATGTAGTCTGTTCCTTCTGTACAACCTGAAAACTTAATAGTTGAAGAGTTAAACCCCGTAACAGTACACTCACCAGAAGTTTTTAGATTTACATCTTCAATTTCCTCTATATCAGCAAGATTTTTTGTTGTTTGCTCCCTAAAGAAATTATTATTTACAGAACCTGGAGACTGAGGAATCTCAGTTTCAGCATTTGGAGTAAATGGTAATTGTGAATAGACATTCCCAGCAATTTGCGCAACTGGATTAGAAATCAAACCACCAGCTACTCTCGGAAGTTTATTAGAATAATAAACAATAGTTTTTCCATCTACTAAAATACCAACAGTAGTAATTAAACCTGGCCCCTGCATTGCATTACAAGGCAAAGAAGATTGTTGTTCTTCTTCATTTAAAGAATCAAAAGCAGGCAAGGAAGCCAAAACTGGCAAATCAACTTCATTAGCTAAAAGACTAAAATCTGCTACTGAAATCTGCGATTTTCGACCTTCACTAATATCTTCACCTTTGACATCATTTAAGAAATAGAAATCAAAATCAGTAAAGCCTTCTTCCAGTCCAAGACAAGCCAAATCAGTTTCCTCTTGAGAGTAAACTAAATCAAATTTAATACTACTTTTGGTCCCAATTTCTTTCCAAACATTTACAGCAGTTCTCAGGTTTACTGGAATTCCCCTAAAAGCATTAATATTGTCTTCTGAATCACCTGAAAATAAAACTCCTACATCAATTACTGGTTTAAATTTCAAACTAAACCCCTGTGAATTATTAACATAATGGTCACCAGAGCCTTCTGGAGTACCTCCATTAGTCAAAAGCTCATAATCTAATCTATTCAAAACCAATTCATTCGGTTGCATAGTTCCACTTGCTTCATCATAAGTAAATAAAAATTGTTCATTTGAAACAGCAATATTTGGAGATAAACTAGAAGTTCTAGAAAAGTTCGCATTCGAAGTCGGAGCAAAAGACTGAATAGGTGTTTTCAATCTCCAATGACCATCTGCAGCATCAACTAAAGTAAAGTCACTGCTAGTCAAACCATTCAAAGGTTTATAAACGATTCCTCCATAAGTCGTATCAGTCCACGGTCTCTCTACTTTAGACAAAGTGGAAACATTTACAGTACTACCAGCTCTTTGATCAATTTTGACACTATCAGTCCAGTTAAATTCTAAAGATTCAAAAAACTTATCTATTTGATGGGTAGAACTATCCAAACCTGTCGTTCCAGTTGCATCTCTCAAATATAAATTCAATTCATAACCATCACTACCATCAGCTAAAAGTGCAGCTCCATCCTCACCAACATCAAGAGATCCATCTAAACCTTCAGGACCAGGAGTAAAATCCACACAAACATAAGGCTTTCCATCACAACCATCTCCAACAACAGGCCCTGACGCACCTGGTAATTGTAAGTTCATTCCATCAAAGTTGACATAAACACCAGCCTGAGTAAAAGCATGACCACTCACTGCACCAGTTGCAGTATTTACTGTAACCCCGTAATCATAAGGCCCACAAGATTGCCCCAGCCCATTGTCATTCAAACTTCCATCACAATAAAAGTTCATCCATCCATAAGTAGAGTTCCACGCATAGCCAACTAATTGTCTTTCTCCTGCCACATACTCATCAGCAGAATTCACAACAACCTGATGAGATTCAGTTCCACATGCAACACCTTGATTATCAGTTCCATCACAATACCAACTAATAAAACCTAAATTATCATTCCAACTCCATCCACGAACAATAAACTCATCATTAGCAGAATCTCCATTCAAAGGCCCATAAACATCATCATCAGAATCCACACAAGCCGCATGAAAAGAGTCTGCAGGAGCAAACCCTGTTCCTCCACCAATAATACCTAATGGAGATTCACTATTCTGCCAAAAATATAAACCACCATCACCTGAAACTCGATTCCCAAAATAGGTCTTCCCAACATTAGGATTATCGTAGTTTGTAGTTCCGGAAATTACTCCATTACAAAGAACTTCATCGTAAGCTAAAGAGATATTCGTATAACTTAGAACTAAAAGTGAGGCAATGAGCAATGAATTTACTACTCTAAATAGACGTTTAAACATGGATCCGATATTTATTTTTGTTTTCCTATAATTTTACCAGAAACAAAGAAAAAAGGCAACTAGATAGTGAAAATAAAGAACTCAAAGACCTTTATAAAAAGAATTAAATCATAACTCCGGTAGCTTTTTCCATTAACGCTTTTGATATTTCTTTTATTTCATCAGATTTATCTACTTCCTCACAAGGAACAACAAACGAAAAAACAACACCATTACAATAATCCATTCTATTTCTTGCAACTATTCCTCCTCTATTCCGTAACAACAACTGTTGAATATCAAATAAACCTAATCCAGTACCACGTTTTTTTCCTACTGCACTTAAAGCATTTTTAATTTTACTATCTTCTGACCTCTTCGTTGAAAAACCCTTTTCAAAAATTCTTTTTAGCAAAATCGGAGAAATCATAAAACCATTATCATAAACTTCCACATTCAAATACACTCCATCACCACTCCTGAGTAAATTTGCATCAATTTCAATTCTAGGTTCAGTATAATAACTTGGTTTATTTAGTAATTTATCAACTGCATTACCAATCAATTCAAAAATAATATCATACAAGTCTCCATCAGAAATTCTCAACTTAAAACCAGTCATTTCCGTATTAGACTTAAAAGATAATTCTATCCCTAAACCTTTCAAATAAGGATATAAAATTCTTTCAATTTCACAAAAAGTTTGCGCCAAATCCCTGCTTTCACTTCCCTCTTGATTAGCAAACCAAGTTAACAAAGTTGATAATTCAGGAATCACATAATCTTCGTCATTAACACCTGAACATAAATCGATAAATGAGCTTAAAATATTCTGACAAATCTCAACATTTCTTTGCCAAAACTGCTCAGAAAAAACAGACTCATCTCTTTCATAAAAGGCTTTATTCATTTCCTTAACAACTTCTTCAAAAGCTGAAGATAATTTAGATAC
>CAYNUR010000057.1:2813-7601 GCA_964400435.1 uncultured Candidatus Peribacteria bacterium | reverse complement strand
ACAATAAAGAGTATCGCAAATGAAATTAAAATTTTATTCCAAAATTTAATAATATATTTCCTAGCTTTAATAAGCCAAAACATTATTATCATCGCAATAAAACCTAACCAAGCTGCAGTAGAGAATGTTAATCCGATACTTACAATCCCCATCACTAGTAATAGCCATTTAATTTTGACATTCTTTACTTTCAACATTATTAGCGGCAATAAAACTAATAAGTAAGCACTAAATCTTGTCGGTCCTGTAAATGTTGCCTGATTTCTACAAAATTCAGTTTCAGCTTCCATCTGACAAAAGGCTGGAGCTTCATTTAGATAGTATGTACTCCAGTCATATCTATAACCATAAAAAATTAAATTATCATAACCCAATACACTAAACAGTAATCCAAATAACATCACAAAAAAGCCAACAATTAATACTGCTTTTACTAGTTTTTCCACCTTTTCCTCACTAAAATCATCAACGAAAAACAATAAGCTTCCTAAAAGTACAAAGAACATAAATTCAGTCCTAATTCCCCATGCTAACTGACCAAATCCAACATCACTCCAATTTACAAAACTAACTAAAAGTCCGATAATAATAAATCCAAATATTAACCACTGTAAAAGATTGATTTTTCTCTTTCCTATAATCAATTTCAACCCAGCCAAAAACGCTAACAATAAAATCAGAATTTCTTTCCAAGCTTTAATAAACACTTTTAAAATTCCAAATTCAGCAAATTCAAATTTATAAAGAAAAACTGTACTTAAAAAACCATGAAGCGGAGTAAATACCAATAAAATTAGCAATACTCCCCAAGCAAATGCATCAATTTTTTCTAATAATTTCATAACCTCAAAATAACAAAAATCTCATTTTTTAGCACACATTTAAATTCACCTTACATAATAATTGAATGAGTTCTAAACTCTAAACATAAATTTTAGAAATAATCATGTCAGTAGCTAGAAGAATACTTTCAAATACCGTCGCCCAAATTATCTCAAAAATATTATTAGCTGTTCTTGGACTACTTTCAGTAAAAGTACTCACAAATTATTTAGACGAGAATACTTACGGAAATTATGTTTATACCTACGAATTTTTAGCTTTCTTTGGAGTAATAGCTGATTTAGGTATCTTTACAATTGCAGTAAAAGAAATGTCAGAAGATGAAAAGAACATACCAAAGCTATTAGGAAATATTCTCTCGCTAAGAACTTTCCTTGTAGTTTCAGCTGCATTTATGGCTATTATAATGATTTTCTTTAGTCCAGAAACTCAAAGCCCACAAGTACCAATCGCCGTTGGGATTGCCTCACTTACAATGTTTGTAGCCACAATCAATGGCACTATTTCATCAGTGTTGCAGACAAAGTTAAAGATGGAATTAGCATCGATAGGGATGGTTCTTGGAAAAATCCTTACGGTTGGTTTGATGGCATATGTAGCATTCTACGGTTTTCCTGAAAATACAGAAGTTGGCTTCTATCTAATGTTTGTATCCGGATTAGTTGGTATTTCCCTTAGCCTAATTTTTACTTCTCACTTTGTTAGAAAATTCTCACCAATCAGTTATCAATTCGACTACAAGCTTTGGAAAAGAATTCTTAAAGAATCACTTCCTTATGGACTTGCATTAATACTTAACACAATCTATTTTCGGCTTGATTCAATCTTAATTTACAACCTCAGAAGTAGTTCAGAATTAGGAATTTATGGAATTGCCATGAAAACGCTAGAGCAATTTGTTCTTTTGCCTTTATTCTTCATGAATTCGGTACTGCCAGTACTTACAAGAAAAATAAAAGAAAAGTCCAACTCTTATAAAAAAATAATAAAAGCATCTTTCGATTTTTTAGCGGCACTATCATTTCCAATAGTTGTTGGAGGATTCATCTTAGCTACACCAATCATTAATATAATTAGTTCAGAACATTATCTTACAGATTATTCAACTGGCTACCTGGGCTCAGATTTAGCCTTTAAGATTCTAATTTTTGCTCTACTTTTCCAATTTTTAAGCGTACTTTTTTCATTTATCTTAATTTCCAAAAGTCAGCAAAAGAAATTACTATATATCAACGCAACTTGTGCAATCCTCAACTTAATAACAAATATTATCTTCATCCCTCATTACGGTTTTGTTGGTGCAGCGATAACAAGCGTTTTCTGTGAATTGTTCATTTTCCTTGCAACATATTTTGTTGCCAAAAGAACGTTAGATTTTCAGTTAAATCTTAAAAACCTACTTAAGATAATACTATCAGCTTTATTAATGGGCCTAACCGTTTACTATCTACAAACTCCAATTCAAAAGCTCTTCGGACTGTACGGCACGATTTTGTTAATATTCTTAGGAGGCACAATTTACATTTCTTCTCTGTATTTTACGAATGTAATAAATAAAGAGTTGCTTCAATTACTGAAAAAAAACGATCCTCAAACCCCAAAGAATACTAATTAAAACTAAGTATTTCCTCAGCAATCTTACTTACTCCATTTTGTAATTTTGAAGTGTTTTTTGAATTCTTCTTTAATAGCTCTAAAGCCTGTAAAAAGTCATCATTACTAAATTCTCCTTCCAAAACAGACCAACCAAATTTCTTTCCAAAAACTTTAGCATTATCCACTTGGTCACCTCTACTACCAATAATCAGTGGAATCACCAAACATTTCTTTTTCAAGTATGCAATTTCCGCCAAACTATTTGCTCCACCTCGACTAATCACAATCTCAGAAATAGCATAAACATCCTTTAATTCATCATTCAGATATTCAAATTGTTTGTACCCTCTTTTATAAGCCGATATATCCAAATTACCTCTACCACATAGATGGATAATTTGAAATTTTTTCAATAATTCACCTAAATTATTTCGTACTAATGTATTTATTTGTTGAGCACCCTGACTTCCTCCCATAACTAAAACTATCGGTCGATGTTTATCAAAACCAGTTAACTTATAGCCTTTTTCTTCAGAACCTTTATCAATATCTTTTCTTACTGGACTTCCAGATATAACAATTTTCTTTTTATATTTTTCAAAATATTTTTCACTTTCACTGAAGCTCAAGCTAATCTTCTTCGCAAATTTAGCAGAAATTTTATTTGCTAATCCAGGCACAACATCTAATTCATGAGAAATAACTGGAATCTTTAAAGTCCAACCAGCCAAAACAACTGGCAGGCTAACATATCCACCGGTACTAAAAACTACTTTCGGTCGAAACTTCTTTAAAAGACTTCTCGCTTGCCAAATTCCAACCGGAACTTTAAAAAAATCCTTGAAATTCTCCCATGAAAAGTACCTTCTCAGTTTCCCACATTTAATAGCTTCAAAGCGAACACCAAGATCTTTAACTAGTTTCCTTTCAATTCCTTGCTCAGATCCTACATACAAAATCTCTAAATTTAGATCTGAAATTTCTTTTCTAAGCTCTTCTATAACGGACAGGTTTGGTATTACGTGACCTCCTGTGCCCCCTCCTGTTAAAACTATACGCATAATGAGAAGTATTTTGTGAAATATTTAATAAAATCCCCACACCAACCAATGAAGCAACTAGTGAGGATCCCCCATAACTCACAAACGGCAAGGTAATACCTGTTACCGGCATTATCGCCATGTTTACAGCAATATTAATAAACGCCTGAAAGACAAGCCAAGTCGTAATTCCAATCGCAACATATCTTTCAAAGCTGCTTTTCGCATAGTTTGCAACTGTATATCCTCTTATTGCTATTATTACATAAGCGATAATAACAAAGACAATTCTCAAAAATCCAAGTTCTTCAGCTGATGCTGCAAAAATAAAATCATCTGATGCTTGAGGTAACCAATACGATTTTTGCACACCTTGAGTTAAACCTTGGCCCCATAGCCCACCACTACCAACAGCAATATTGGCCTGTTCAGACTGCCAACAAGCATTCTCTCTACACTCAACCTCTCCCACATTCATAAAGCTATAAAATCTCTCTCTAACGTGCTCCACAGATGCAATAGTTATTACTGAAAAGAGCAAAGCCACTAAAACTCCCACACCAATATGTTTCCATTTAGCACCTGCTGCAATATAAATTCCCAGACAAATAAAGCTCAAAACCAAAGTTGAACCAAAATCTTTCTGAAGAATAACTAATCCAACCATTAAGCCAGATATCATACAGAAAGGAAGAAATCCATCATGAAAACTTTCCACAGCCGCTTGCCGCTTACTAAACCAATAGGACAGATAAATAATAATTGCTAACTTTGCGAACTCCGAGGGTTGAATAGAAGTATTAAAAATAACCAACCAACTCCTCGCAAAAGTCGTATACTCACTCCCCATCACCAATACAATAACTAAAACTAGTAACATTGCTACATACATTAATTTTGAAGTTTTCCTCCAAAATTTCATTGGCAATTTAAAAGCAAAAAATAGTGCACCTATACCCACAAAAAGCCTAAACAAATGTTTTTTAAAAAGCAGATAACAGTCAACATTTGCATCAGAACAGTTCGGATATAGTTCATTAGGTGCAGACAGGGAAATTGACTTTGTCACTCCAATACTTGTGATCATTATCAACCCAAAAACAACTAGGAAGACCACAGCAAAAGCCAATATCGTATCGTATTTTAAAGTTTTTATTCTATTCATTAACTTGTGTTTTTAGCAGAAAGATAGTACTTGTTTTAATAATATTCTTCAACCAAACCGAGGCTGACTTAAAAATAAAAATATTTTATGAAAAAATTTATAAATTTCACTTTTTCAAGTATTTTTTATATTATTATCTACCAA
>CAYNUR010000057.1:0-2803 GCA_964400435.1 uncultured Candidatus Peribacteria bacterium | reverse complement strand
TGGGCCTTAAATAATCTCGCACCTCCAAACGAAAAACTTGAAGTAATTCCCGATGTTTTTTACTTAAGGTACAGCGAAAATTTCGGAATAGCCTTCAGTATACCCATCCCAGCTCCAATAATAATTTTTTTGAATTTGATACTCATGGGATTAATCATTTATCTAGCTGGAAAAGAACTAAATTTAAACAAAAAAATCACCCAAATACTTCTTGCATTAATAGTAGCAGGAGGACTATCTAATCTATTTGATCGCTTCATTCATGGTTTCGTAATTGATTTCATCTCAATCTGGATTTATCCGATTTTCAACATTGCAGACATTTATATTACCATTGGTATATTGCTGACAATTGCCTTTTATGGTAAAATAAAAAGAATGCAAAAATAAAAACCAAAAATGGCTGAAGAAAATCCGCAAGGAGATCTTAATCAAGAGTCTCAACTTCAAAACCAAAACCAGGTTAATTATCAAGAACAAGAGACAAATCAATTGCAAAATGAAAATAACTTTGAGGAGTACAGTCCTTTACATGTGCCTTTTTCCACTTTTCTATTAAAAATCCTTGCTGGTGGATTAGGAGGAACGATCGGAAGTTTAATTCTGATTCTTATTTTCGTACTCGGTTCAACATTCTTGACTCCACTTACTGTAAATTATGATGGATCTGCTATTAGTCCAATTTTCATTTTTATCCTAATTGTAATGGTCTTCCTTTCATCAACAATCGGGAACATCGTTAGTACATTCCTCCTTTCACTTACTGAGAGGCAAAAATACAAAAGAACAGCTTCAGCGATTTATCAAATTTTCTTACTAAGTTTGATCATTTTCCTTTTAATGACACCTGTTTATTTCATTACATCTTCAATCGATTTTTCAATTGTTGCTTATGCTGTGGCTCTACACATTATTGTTTCTGCTCAGGTTAGCGCTCTAATTCTTGAGATAGTCTCAAATTATCGATATTCAGTTTTAGGTGTCTATAGTGTTACTTTCGCAATTTTAATTAGTGCAGGTTCCATGTTCGCACTAGCAAATTTCATACAAAGTCCAGCTATACTACTATTTACTGCATTGCCAATTGTCTGGGGTTCAATTGCTTTTGTCCACAGTCTAGTCACTATGATCTATGGCTGGCTAGTAAATGTTTACGACAAAGATTTTCTTTCAACGCAGACTTTATATGGTTCAGATTATGGCAAAGAAATCGAAGAAACGGTGGAAGAAATAATCGAATCAGAAACTAAAGATGAAGCAGGGGCAGATTTTTTAAGGAAAAACTAAAGCTGCACTCAAGCGAGTAGCTAAGACCTCTTTATGAATAGGTATATCGTCATATTCGGCTTCAATTTTTTTTGATAAGTTGAATCTCGTCGAATACCTTAGGTGGCCTTTTCCTTGATCTATTCGCCAAATCAACTCACCAAATTTCTCATAAATTTCTTTTTCAAATATGTACCACTGACGAGGACACTCAGCACAAAGGTCTTTTTGAGCAGATTTTATTACAAATTGTGGATCGCCAGAAAGTAGTCTTGAAAATTTTTCACGATCATATTTCTCAATTTCAAAACCATTTTTTAAAAACCAATCTAAAACATTGAGTTGCCCAACATTTGTAACTAAAGTTTGTTCTCTACCAGATTCTAATGCTAACTCAGATAAACATTTTTCCAAAATTTTCATCAACAACTTCCCCAATTTTTGCCCTCTATATCGTGGTTTTACTAATCTATGCTGTAGTTTCCAAATAGCACCTTTCCTTACTAGGCAAAGAGTAGCTGTCCTGTCAATTTGTCCCATATTTCCATTTATATCAAAAGCCAGTGTCATTAACTCTGACTCTTTTTCCATCTCAGGTATTTCATCATCGCTAACAATTCTTTTACGAATTAACAAATTTAGTTTGTTATTCCCACTTCTGATTTTTGTATTTATTTCTGGAAATTCTACTCGATATCTAGAATTGCAAATAGTTCTAGAGTTAGGTGCAATTTTACTCTCAGCTTTAAATAGTTCTACAAATTGAGCAGCAATTTTTTCTGCAGATTCAATTGTTTGTTCCCAATCAATACCAAGATCAATAAATCTTGAATTGCCATTGAAATCAACTCTACTATCAGAAAGCGGCTGGTAGTCATAATAATCACTAGCCAAGCTAACATAATCAAACCCGCCTTCCTGCTCAAATCTCTGACTCATATAAAAAATTAGAGCAGAATCTAGCATTCAAAAGCTGCTTAAGTCAAATTTTATCCCTCAAATGCCAAGCTATTAATGAATATTTCAATATCTTCTCTTCTGGATTCAAACTTATCATTGTTCAAAACTAGCTCGACGTATTTTCCTTCTTTCTCAAAATAAATACGTGTTACCCACCACCATTTACTTTCAGGGTTCTCTGGATCTTCAATTCTTTTATATTCGTTGAAATATACTTCTTCTTCACCAAGATTTTCCTCAAAGTATCTGGCTTCAAGAGTTGGGTCAGAGTTTGTCTCTCTGGCATATCTTTTCTCTGCTTCAGACTTTGCAAACTCTTCATCGCCATCAATGACTTTGTTTATCACAAGAGGAACTTCAGGAGCATCGCTATCTACAGATGCTTCAGGCAAAAGTAATAATCCAAATTCAGGAGAAGCATTCAATCCCCACTTCGAAGGCATATTAAATGTAAGTTCATTCCAGCGGTGACTTGTTGTTCCATCTTCATTTTCGACCGACTCTTTATAGTCAACTTCGTCAGGATTTTCATATCGAAAATCAGAATCTCCATCAAGAATACTGCTATCTTCAATAC
>CAYNUR010000056.1:0-7609 GCA_964400435.1 uncultured Candidatus Peribacteria bacterium | reverse complement strand
TAATCGCTAAGGTTTCTCGTGACAAAGTTATTAAAAATTTATCAAAAAAGTTTTGTTTACCATATTTGAACTCCCTAGCACCACGACTTACTGTAGCTATCCCTACTCCCAGTTTTTCCGCGATTTCTCTTTGAGAATGTCCCTCTTCTAACATCTTAAAAATCTGTAGTCTGCGAGAAATTTCATCAAGCTCAGCAGGTGTTAAGATATTCTTCAAAAAGTTCTCAGCCATTTCTTTCTCTTTTATTCCCGTAATTATCTCAGCAAGTTCAGAAATATATTTATCTTCCATAGTTGTTTCAGTGAACTAGTACGCTGTCAGGATATAACAATGCTAAAAGTAAAGTCAATGCAAAAATATCCTGTTTAGAAGTTATTTACTGTTTTAGTCAAGCCAAGCTTTGTAAGCAAAAATCAAAAATCCAGTTATAGTAGGCAAGAAAAGTAATAATCAAAATTTATGAAAACATTCAGAACTAAACTAATTACATTGTTTGCGCTTGTTTTTCTCACATCTTCAAGTATATCCTTTGCAGATTCTGCTTGGCTAGGAGGATACGGAAACACTCCAGAACCACACAGTTCAGAAAGTCCTGACATTCAAATGGTAAGCGAAGTAATAAGATTAAATATTCATCCAGGAAAAGATTACGGTGAAACTGCTAAAATTTCTGGTTGGACCGAAATAGAAGTTTCCTATTTATTCAAAAACCACACCGATCAAGAAGTCACAGTAAAAATGGGGTTTCCAGAACTTTGCCAAAATGGAGGAATTGCCTGTGATCCAGACTTAGATGTTTACAATTCAAGACTTCACGACTTTGAGGCAATTATTGACGGAGATGAACTGGATGTAGAGTACGAAAAAACACCAGTTAGCGACAACGATATTGAAGTTACTCACTGGTATACATACGACGTTACTTTCGAGGCAAACCAAGAAAGAACACTAGTTAATCGTTATTGGATTACAGATTCTGCGTATAAAACTGGAAACTGGACATATTACATTTTGAGTACAGGAGCAACTTGGAAAGACGAAATTGAAAAAATAGATATTGAAGTAAGTTTTGACCAAACTGGAGGAATTTATTTCACTCCTTATGACTTAACAAATGTCCAACCAGGAGGATTTACTTACAACGAGGATAAAAACACTATTAATTGGCAATTGGAGAATCTAGAGCCGACGGAAGAACATGATATCACGATAAATTATCTTAGCCCTGACAGAGTTCCATTTGAATGTTTTGCCGCACCAGACGAAACATCTGACCAGTCTAGCAGCCATTTACCAGCAGAAATTGATGAGGAAGTCTACGAAGATTCCTTATTATATTATCCATGCCAAGCTCGAGACAATAGCGTAAATACAGCTTGGGTAGAAGGAGTAGAAGGTCCTGGAATTGGAGAATGGCTACAAATTCCTCTTTATCAAAATAAAGATTATTCAAGAGTTTGGATATTTAACGGATATGGTAGTAGTCAAAGTATTTGGGAAAAGAATAATAGAGTTAAAACTGCAAAATTAACCTTCGAAGGATATCCAGAATATGGGCAAATTTTAGAATTTGCCGATTCAGATACATATGGAACAACAGAATTCGTCCTTGATCAAACAATTTCAAATTCAGAATATGCTCAAATTGAAATTTTAGAAGTTTATCCAGGTAAAGAATTTGATGATACTGCAATTTCTGAGGTGAACTTCTTAGGATTACTTACAAATAGAGCAGATTCTTCTAATTCAAACAACGACAACTACGACGGTCCATTTCCAGACATTGAAGGTCACGAATATGAACAAGCAATTAGGTTTGCATATGACATGGGGTACGTAAACGGACATCCAGACGGAACCTACAAACCTGATGATTCAATCAATCGTGCTGAATTTACAAAAATTATCACTGAAGCCACTACGGTTGCCCTTGATGGAGAAATTTCAGGAGAAAATTGTTTTCCAGATGTTCAGTCAGAATGGTTTGCAAAATACATCTGTCACGCGAAAAAACTTGAAGTTATTGATGGCTATCCAGATGGAACTTTCAAACCTGGAGACAATGTAAATTATGTTGAGGCAATGAAGATAATAATGGGAGCCTATGACGAGTATATTCCACCCGCAAGTGATAACCAAGAATGGTTTGAACCTTATATTATCCATGGAGGACAAATCGGAGTAAACATCGAAGTTGTAAACGATCATTTACTGACAAGAGGTGAGATGGCTGAATTAATCAGACAAATGTTCATCTACCTTTCAAAATCACCATAAATATCATTACCAAAAAATAGTAAAAGCCCTTATTGAGTTTCAAGTGAGGGCTTTTCAAAATAGAATAAAATATCCAACAGCAAAAATCGCTAAATCAATAAAGACATGGCTTATCCATGAACCAAGTAAGGTGTGGGTTCGATAATAAATAAAGCACCAAATAAACCCACCAATCCCAACTGCAAAAGCAAATAAACTAGCAAGCCAAAAAGGAAAGTAACTAAGAACGACAATCAAATGATGAGAAGCAAAAGCAATGCTTCCCAAAATTGCAGCCCAAAACCAATTTGTTTTCAGTAAAAGTCCCCTAAAAACAAACCATCTCCAATAGTATTCCTCCAAAAAAGCATGAATAAAACTTACTAAAAGACTAAAAATCAAATAATTATCAAGAACCTTTAAGCTCTCTGCCTGAACTCGAATTTCTTCATCGAAACCTTGAAAATAGTTTTCAAATAAAAAATAAATTCCCAAAATTGCCGCAAAAACAAACAAACCAAATCCAAAACCCCAGATTAAAGATTCCTTATATTTCCTCTCTCCTTCAATCTTCAAATAATTCCTACAACCCAGCAAATAAATCAAGGCCGGCCAAACAAGAATCAGCACTTTCGTAGAGCCATAAATAACACTAGATAAATCTGTTCCAACAAATAGAACAAAATAGAAATAAGAACCAACTAATTGGAACAAAAGAGCCGGGAAAATGCCAGCCCAGAAGATCAAATTTTTGTTTAAAGTTTTCATAACTATATTATTTTCATAAAAGCAAACACTATACAACTTTTTTATGACCAGGCAGCGCCGTGTACCCGAGCGAAGCACCTGTCGACCGGAGCATTAGCGTAGTTTGAAGTGGTAGACGGCCATCCACAACCCCCTCCCTCCTCGGGGAATAAAAAAATTTTCTCAAACAAAGGTTAAAAAATCTTAAATTTTTCTTAAAAACAAAGAAAGACAAATATATCTTCATTTTTCGCTCAATAAACGCCCAAAAAAACAGCGCTGTGTACCCGAGCATAGCGAATGGTACACAGACCTGATATAATCCAAGCCATGAAAGATCAAAAATCAATTTTAAAGTATTTAATTTTAGCAGGACTAACTTTCCTTTTTACAAAGCTAGTTTGGCCATTTCTTGCCAGCGTAATTATTGCAATTTTCTTCGCAGTAGTTTTTTCTCCTGCACACAGATTCTTTAAGAAAAAACTAAAAATAGGAGAAAGTTTCTCAGCAATTCTTGTTGTTCTCCTTACTTTTATCTTCATTTTGGCGCCACTTGTTTTATTCTTTGGGTTAGTTGCTAAGGAAGCTTTTATCTTTGTAAATTCCATAGATTCTCAATTAGCATTGGATTTCGTCTCAAAATACTCCCAGTTCCAAATTTTCGGTTACGAAATAGATTTAAACAAATTCCAAGAACAAATTCAGTCGTTATTACAAAACGCAGGAAAACAAATACTAGACTTTGCTAAAGCCTTTGGCGCAAATGTAGCTAATTTTACCTTCCAATTCTTTGTTTTCTTTTTATTATATTTCTATTTTCTCAGAGACGGCAAAAACTTCCTCATTAAAGTAAAAGAAATTTTACCTTTCACAAAAGGACAAAATAAAATTCTTCTTGAAGAATTCAGAACAGTCACAAAAACAGTCTTTGTTGGAAATTTAGTTGGAGCAGTTTTAGCAGGTGTAACAGCATATATTGGTTTCGCAATCTTCGGATTAAAAGCGCCTCTAATCTGGGCCTTACTTGCAGGTTTACTTTCACTTCTACCAAGTATAGGTACTTTATTAGTTTACATTGCAGGGATAATCATAGCTTTCTATAGCGGTGGTTGGTATGCAGCTGGGGGCCTACTTGCATATTTTATCGTAGCCGAAATGATTATCGTCCAAAATCTTATCAAACCAAAATTCCTAGATGACAAGATTTCCATGCATCCTGTACTAGTCTTCTTTTCCCTTGTTGGAGGTGTAGAAGCATTCGGTTCTATTGGAATAATTTACGGACCCTTAATAGTTGTTGCCTTCGTCAGTATTTTTGAGTTTTTATTGATCACAAGAAAGCAATAATTGACTTATAGAATTAAAAATATATCATCTACATACCATTTTTTAACCCTCTTAAAATGCGAAAGCTATTTTATATATGCTCAATTTTCTCAATTCTGACTTTGTCGGCATGTAGTAATACGAGCACAAACAATACCAGTAGTAGTTCAGATGAAGTCACTGAAGAATCTGAAATAGAAGAAACTACTGAAGACACTTCAAGTGAAACTTTCACTATCGGTTTCATCCCAGCAGAAAGAGCTGAAGAAATCACTCCAAATGCAGAAGCTCTAGCAGACTTCCTCTCAGAGGAAATGCAAATGGAAATTGAAATTGTAGTTCCAACTGAATACGAGCCCTTAATTGAAGGTTTAAGATTCGAAAATCTTGACGCAGCATATATGGATTCAGGACCAGCATATTTAGCTACTCAAAAGACTGATTCAGAAGTAGTATTAGCTGAATTAAAAGACGGAAACCCATTTTACTATGGTGAAGTTTATGTTAGAGCTGAAGATGAAGAAATATCAGAAATTTCTGATGCTCTTGGAAAAAATATCGCCTTCACAAGTTGGACAGGATCTAGTGGATTCATTTTTCCAATTGGAACACTTGTTAAAGATGGATACATTACTCCAGAAGGAGATGATTTTGTAGCTCTAGAAAAAGCAATTTCAGATTCCTTCAACAGTTATATTGTTGCCGGAGGTTATGAACAGGCTTTAACACTGTTAGTAGAAGGAAAAGTAGACGTAGCAGCTGGAGCACATGACGCAGCAGAAGTATATCTTGACGAAGCTGATCAAGATAAAATCAAATCAATACAAAGACTTGGAAAAGTACCATCTCATCCAATAGTTATTGGTTCTCACGTTGATGAGACAACTAAAGAAAAATTTATTGAAGCAATGTTAAAAGTAAATGAACCAGAAAATAACTACATTATCCAAGATCTTTACGGAGTAGAAGGTTTAATCGAAACTAATACCGAAGAACATTTAGGAGATTTTGGACCAGCTTTTGAAAGCCTTACTGGAGTACATGAAAAAGTTTTCAACAAGCATAAAGACTCATAATGACAAAAAAATCAGTCATTGAGATCTCAAACATAACGACTGCATACGGAAAAAACCCAGTCTTAAAAGGGGTCTCTTTGACTGTTTCAAAAGGAACAAAACACATAATAATTGGTCCAAACGGTTCTGGAAAAACAACTCTAATAAAAGTAATTAACGGTTTAATTCCTAAAAAAACTGGAAGAATCAAAGTCCTAGATAAAGATTTAAAAAAATCAACACTAACAAAAGTTCGTCCAAAAATTGGCTACATTCCACAAAACATGGGGCTAATAAATATCTATTCAGCGCTAGATAATGTTATTCTTGGAGCATTGCCAAAAATTTCAACTCTAAAATCAATCTTTAAAGTATTTCCAAAGAACCAAGTAGAAAAAGCAAAGAAATTATTGGAATTTCTAGGTTTAAAAAGCAAGATAAACAAAAAGGTTTATCAATTAAGTGGAGGAGAAAAACGTCGCGTAGCAATCGCAAGAGCACTAATGCAAAATCCAGAAATTATTTTGGCCGACGAGATTCTCTCAGATCTAGATTTCGTCAATGCAGAATTGATTATGAATAAATTGAAAAAGTTAAAAGAAGATCACAATCTGACAATCTTAATGGTAGAGCATGATCTATGTATAGCCAAAAAGTTTGCTGACAAGATATCTGTTATTCAGGACGGGAAAATAAAAAAAGAGATTTCACCAAAAGATCTAATCTCAAAAAACGTCTGTAATTTCTTTCGTTAAATGAAAAAATTTCAAAAAAAATTGATTAAATTCTTAATCTTAGCGATATTAATTTTTTTCGTCATATATTCAAGCATTCAGTTAGAAGTAAAGCCATTTGATCTTTCCAAAGGATTTTCAAACTTCTTAGAATTAATTGATGAAGCTTTTCCACCAGATACAAGTCTGATAAAAACTGCCTGGATAGGTATATTTGAAACTATACAGATCGCTTTTCTTGGAACAGTTTTTGGAAGCATAATTGCTTTACCATTAGGACTTCTTGCCTCAAGAAACCTTTTTAAAAAACAAGTAACCATCCCTATTAGAGTTTTCTTAGCAGTTATACGTACAATGCCAAGCTTACTTTGGGCCATAATATTTGTAATCATGGTTGGACTCGGACCATTTTCAGGTGTAATGGCAATGACAATGTACACAGTCGGGTATTTAGGAAAAAATCAATATGAAGCTATTGAAGGCATTAATAATGAAGCGCTTGAAGCCCTCTCTGGAATCGGAACAACCAAAATCCAACTAATCCGTTTCGTTGTTCTTCCAGAAGCAGCAAATATTTTGATTAGCCAGATTCTTTTTATGTTTGATTACAACATTAGAGCATCAAGTATACTAGGTTTTGTTGGAGCTGGGGGAATTGGTTTCTATATTATGGGATACCTTAAATTCCTAGAATACAACAAAGTCTTCACACTCTTAATATTTGTATTGTTCACTGTTTTAATTGTTGATTATTTAAGTGTAAAAATCCGAGATAGATACCTTTGTAGAGACTGATCTTGACTTTTTTGGTTAATCGTTCATAATAGGCGCCTTTATTTATTAATCTTCACGGCATTTCTGAAAGCAATGTTATAAATCTTTGGGATCGTTTTACTAATCATAGACCCAAAAAAAATGATCTAGACATTGAATGTGAAGTGATTCCATTCCCTAAGTTAAAAGTTTCCAAAGAAGAACCTATTCCAGATGGAAAAATAATCGAACTTTCTCAGCAAACAAGGAGACAGCTTCCGTTTGTCTTAGCTTTTACAGAAGAAGAAATGGCTGTTGATGATTGTGAAACACAGGAAGAAGAGGAAATAGAAAAAAAGTTAATTTCCTTTGCAAAATACATAATGAAAAAAAAAGTTCTTCCTAAAATAGAATCTGCCAATGAAGATAACGAATTATCAGCAGGAATTGTAGTAATAGGAGGATTAATAAATATCTTACAAATATATGAGCTGGATATACCACTACAAAAGCAGTTATTGTATTACCTGAACTTCCAAAAATCCTTCTGCAACCTAGACCCAACAGAATTACACAATTATTCAGAAGTAATTAAGGACTATATTTATTGTGGTTCAGAATTCGGCCTATATAATTGTTCTCAAACCTATTCCTATAATTACGGTTACGATATGAACAAATTAACAGTAATTTGTAGTTATATTAAAATAATTGATTCAGAAATTAAAAGTTTGACT
>CAYNUR010000055.1:0-7706 GCA_964400435.1 uncultured Candidatus Peribacteria bacterium | reverse complement strand
CAATGAGACATTCTTGTGCACATGTTTTGGCACAAGCGGTTTTAGACATGTTCCCTGAAGCAAAATTAGGTATTGGACCGACAATTGAAAATGGTTTTTACTATGATTTTGAATTGCCAAGAACTTTAATTCCTGAGGATTTGCCACTTTTAGAAAAAAAGATGAAGCATATTCTGAAGCAAAGACAAAAATTTGTTGGAAAAGAGGAACCTGGGGATCAAGCGCTGAAATTTCTGGAACAGACTGGACAGGTTTATAAAGCTGAATTGGTAAAAGAATTTGTAGAAAGAGGTGATAAAATCACTTTTTGGGAAAATGTTCGACCAAATGATGGAAAAGCTATGTTTGTTGATTTATGTAGAGGTGGTCATGTAGAAAATACTGGTCAAATTGGACCATTCAAACTTTTGAAAATTTCTGGGGCGTATTGGAGAGGAGATGAAAAAAATCCTATGCTTCAAAGAATTTATGGAACTTGTTGGGAGAGTAAGCAAGAACTTGATGCTTACTTAAAACAACTTGAAGAGGCTAAAAAACGTGATCATAGAAAGCTAGGGAAAGAGTTAGAGCTTTTTGCTTTTGATGAGGAAGTTGGACCTGGGCTACCGCTTTGGCTCCCAAATGGAACTGTCATGGTTGATCTTCTTGAAGACTTAGCAAGAATGAAAGAGACTGAACAAGGCTATAAAAGAGTAAGAACTCCACATATCGCTAAAGATAAACTTTATCACCGTTCTGGACACTTACCTTATTATGAGGAAAGTATGTACCCAGCAATGGAAATGGAAAATGAAAAGTATTACTTAAAAGCGATGAATTGCCCACATCATCATAAGATCTTTTCTTCAGTTCCGAGAAGTTATAGAGATTTACCTTTAAGACTTGCTGAGTATGGACATTGTTATCGTTATGAGGATTCTGGCGCACTTTTTGGACTGATGAGAGTTAGGTCACTTTGTATGAATGATGCTCATATTTATTGTACTGATGAGCAATTTGAAGAAGAATTCAAGAAAGTAATAGAACTTTATCTTTATTATTTTGAGCTATTTGGAATTGAAAAGTACCAAATGAGACTTTCTAAGCACTCTAAAGAAGGATTAGGTAAAAAATATGTTGATGAGGAAGAATTATGGATAAAAACTGAAGATCAGGTAAGAACAGTTCTGGAAAAACTAAAAGTTCCTTATGTTGAAGCTGAGGATGAAGCCGCATTTTATGGACCGAAAATTGATGTACAGATTTGGTCAGTGATCGGTCGTGAATTTACTCTGGCTACAAATCAGTTAGATTTTGCGGTTCCTAAAAGATTT
The DNA here is from genome assembly GCA_964400435.1 of uncultured Candidatus Peribacteria bacterium. Lineage (GTDB taxonomy): Bacteria > Patescibacteriota > Gracilibacteria > UBA1369 > LOWO2-01-FULL-3 > CAYNUR01. Next base: position 6,393 of record CAYNUR010000055.1, on the reverse strand, counting down.
GAATTGAAATATGTTGATGATGACGGTCAAGAAAAGACACCTATTTGTATTCATAGAGCACCTTTAAGTACACATGAAAGAATGCTTGGATTCTTAATTGAGCATTATGCTGGGGCATTTCCTTCTTGGTTAGCTCCGATTCAAATGAGAATACTTCCTGTTTCAGATGTATTTATGGATTATGCAAAGGAAGTTTATGAGAAGTTTCAAGCAGCTGGACTAAGGATTGAACTTGATGAGAGTGGAGATACCCTTGGGAAGAAAATTAGGAATGCTGAAATGAAAAAAATTCCTTATATGGTTGTCATTGGTGAAAAAGAAGTTGAAGCTAAGAACCTTGCTGTTCGTAGCTACGCTACTAAAAACCAGGAGGTCATGGAGGCTGATAAACTCCTAAAAAAGCTAGAAGAGGAAAGCCCGTTTAGTTCTAAATAGATCCGAACTTATATTGAGAGTTTAGAATGAAGATCCAATTTTTCCTTGAGATTTAGCTTTATTTGCAATTTTCAATCTTATTGTTTCTGGTGTTTCTCTTAATTTAACTTCATTTCGCCCATCCGGAAGATACTCTGGACCAGGAATTGAAACATATGTTTCTGGGCTCAACTCAGGTGGCTGGATTTTTTGAATAAATTTTGGATCTGCAACCCTCTTAATTCTATATAAATTGTGGCTTGCTTTTGCAAAATCACTTTTTTGCTTAGCCAGATCTTCTTTTAATACAATGATTATTTCAACTTCCTCATGGAATTCTATCTCACCATTTGAAAGTGGAATCTTACCACCTAAACAAATTTCTCGATATTCACCCGATGTATTTGCATTTGGATTTTTGTTGTGATTCTCAAATTTATCAGTTTCAATGTTAGTTACCTTGATTTTTCTAATACGACCGTTTGTGAAGAATCTTTCATTAAAGTATTCAGCTAGATTTTCCATATCTTCAATAGTATCAACAACAAACAACCCACCAATTAGATCTGTAAATGTTTCAGCATAATCCCCTCTTCTAATAGATTTTTCCTTTTGACTAATAATTCTTTTCATACGCATGAAACTTTTTCCATCATCTTTCTGTGGATCGTCTTCTTCAAACCTTAAGGCATAACACTTTATCCCATCTGCATTGATTGGAATTAACTCGATTGATTTTGAATCCTCATCTTCCAAAGGTGAGCTTGAAAGTACTTCATTTTGTATACCTTCTGGACTATCAGTGAAGTTAAGATATACATTATCTCTATTAAGAACTACGAAGGCTGGATCAAGCTTAAATGCATCCATTGTTAATCTTCTATTTTTGTCAATGAAGGCAAAAGAATCATTGTGTCGAATATCATGATCTAAGTAAAAAAGTTCTAATTTTCTTCTTGCTTCAAACTGCACTCTAGGATCACGATTTGTACAGGCAACTAGTAATAATTCAGCAATACTGTTTGCTTTTTTAACTAAATGTGAGGTCATCATTTCGGACTCTGGCATACCTACAATCTCGGCCCATTTTCTAAGCTCTTCATTTATTTCTTCAAAGATAGCCTCGTGTTCTTTTTTAATTAGCTCTACTGTTTTCTTTCTACCTGGAATCTGTCCGTAAGCCTTATACAAATACCTGTTGTACGCAGCTTCATTTAATTCGTACATGTCCGAAGTTGCAAAAGTAGCAGGATGAAAGTGGTAACTTTCAGGATCTCTGCGATTTTCATGAATTTGGGATAGTACATTTGCAGGTGAGTTATTTGAACAAGTATTGAAGTTATTCATCGATATTTGGTCTACCCCCTGACATGCAGAGAAATGTTTTGGCCCATCGCACTTCTCATTATTATCACTAGAATAACCAATCTCTATTCCTGAATCTTCACCAGCTGCGCACGCACCTAGGCTGGTTATTGGCCAATCGTTACATGTTTCCCGGTAGTTGTCACCGTTACATTTTCCAGTTGATTTGTAACACTCTCTGAAGTCTTCTTGGATTTCATCAGGAATTGTTGAAGGAGACGCTAAAAAGGTAACAATATTGATCCTTGGTTCTTGATCAATTAAGTTTGCAGTAACAATTTGCTTAAGAATATTTGTTAAATTCTTTTGTTCGCTTACCAGAACTGATCTTATCGCTATATCTCCATCTTCAATAATTTTAACATTTAATCTCACAGGGAAGCATTCTTCCGGGATAATAAGTTCATTTAGAATCTTCAGAATGTCTTGTTTGTACGGTCTTTTTTCTCCTCTATGAATTTTTTGAGAAGTTTGAAAATAAAACTCCTTCAAGGCAACTAGATCTAAATTTATTGCATTTCGTTCAGAACTTTCTGTTGAATCATCAATATTGATAAATCTGTGTAAATTGTCGTTAATGAAGCGTTCTGGATTGCGTTGACAATATGATGTATATTCATCTTCAACTAACTTTGCAATTAAACACTTAAGCATTAGTGCAACTTCTCTTTTTTTACTTTTAATCCAGCTTTCTATATCAAACTTTTCTAATTGAAGCCTCTGCTTAGTCAGTTTATCTATTTCGGCTTTTATCTCTTGGTGTGATCGATCTCCGGCAACTTCACCTGCATCTTTATCAACACCTATCTGCCTAGCCTCTTCCATCAATTGATTGATTTTTGCTTGATATGTAGCGTGTAATCCACGCATTGCTCTAATAAAATTGTTTAAGTTCTTTGTAGGATCTTCTGGGTTATAATTTTCTTTAAATTCTTCAAAATAACCATCAAGAACTGATTTTATTGCTTTATAATCTGAAAAAAACGTATCAGATGCTGAAGACTGAATAATAGCATCCCTAGCTTTCTCTCCAACTCTCTTTCTTAAAGCCCCAACTTTGTACATTACTGCTTCAGGTCCAGTTTCAACCATTGCTTGCAGACTTGTTGCCCTAAAGCGCTTTTCTCCGTTTGCTAAAGTTTGTTCAACCATTAAAGTTAAAACATCAGGATGTGATAATAAAGCTTTTACGTTTTCAATTGGGATTATTTCACCGTGACTTGCCTCAGAATTTAGACAAAATTGTGCAACGTAACGAACGACGTCTTTTAGTGCTTTATTTTGGTTAATGTTCGATTTGAGGTATTCAACTATTCTACCAAACGCTTCTTCGTTTTTTTCTGGATCACTAAAGAGCTGAATTTGCTCTCCTTCTTCATTTACTAAGCTCTCACGATCGATTGGTTCTGTTATACCAGACCTTCTTGCATAAGATTTTGTTCTATCTAAAATATGCTGGGTAAGTGCGCCAGCTTTTACTAATGAACCAGATACAAGAGATGAAGCTAAAGTTATGGCTCTGCTTTCATCACGTGATCCAGTAAGAGAAGTTTTTTCGTCTGGGGTATCTACGGTATCAGCATTTCTTTCTCTTCCAAAGATTTTATCTGTAAGACTTGGTGGTAATTTTTTTCTTAGCATATGTTAATTTAAATCAGCCTATCATTAAAGTATACTTTTTGCATCTTGTCAATAACTAATTACTGAAATTCAGAGGTGATTCTAGGAAAAATACCTTCCCGTTGCAAGGGAATTTAATGTTATTTTAACCTAAAAAATGGGGATTCTTAATTAATCAGATAAGAATCCCCTTAAAATTTTATATTAGAAGTTAGATTTAGAAATCATACTCATCACTCTTTAACTCCTTTTGCATCTCTCTCTCTTCTGCCCCTGAATATGGCATTCCATATAGATTTGCACCTCTTACTACACTTATCATTCTTCGACCTTTATCTTTTTTTACAGCTTCATCAAACTCTTTTCCAAAGTTTTCTAGTGCCGATTGAATAGCTTCTTGTTGGACTCTAGTTTGATCTGTAATTGTTTCACCGGGAGTTTCCATTTGGATTAAACTAGCAATTTCATATAACTTAGGATTTATTTCTCCATAAGCATTTGCAACTTCTCGTACCATTGCACCTAGCTCAGCCTTGTAATACTCTGGTGGAGTTTCTGGAGTAACAACAGTTCCTGCTCGCCAAGTTTTTCTATCAAACCTCTGAAAGCCATCATCTCCTTTTTTCCATTTGTTTGACATAATAGCCTCAAATCTTACATATGATTTTATTGCTTCCATCAGATTTCCTGCATCTCCAATGTCTGAAAGTGTTCTCATATATTGACTAAAACCTGGGAATACATTTGCATAGCCTTCAACTGTTAGGAATTTTTTTGAACCAACTGTGGATTTACAAGCTCCTTCAATTAATTTTTCTGAAGCTGGTGGCATGTATGCATACATATCATCATGGTCAATGTTTTCACCATTTCTCAACACTTTATTAATTCGTTTATGAGTAGGTTTACTAGTTAAGATATTTTCCCATAAAAACTTGTCTACATGTTTATTTGGTGAAGTATTCATTGGGTCATCTTGGTCAAAGATTTGAACCCATCTTTCATAATCATGTACTGTGAATCTATATGCTTTTCCATCAGGTGGACGAGGAGCTTTTGCTACCATGTAATCTAGAAGTGGGAATTTACCAAGCAGTTGAGCATTTATGTGTGCCAGGCGCTCAAAGCTCATCAATGTTCTTCCATCTGGACTTCTTGCTGCTACTCCTTCAACCATATAATAAACTTTTCCATCCATTGAGTATTTTCCATCGTCAATTGCCTGCATAATTAATCCTTCATATTCTTGTGGGTCTACATATTCACCATTCTTATGTTTTGCTAAAAGTTGGCTTAAATATGCACCGTGACCTCCTTGTGAAGTTTCCAGCTCACGACCTTTCTCATAGTATTTTTTCGTTCCGGACTCGTAACTACTTTTATTTTGAGATGTCCATTCATTGTAAGTCCCATTTCCCCATATTGCATTTAATGCATCAGGTAAAAAATCAAATCCTGTACGTGAGTCTTTTTCACTAATTTGAGTATTTGGATCTCCATTTGTTGGTATCGGAATATAGTACTCTGGATCTACAAATCTGTTGAGGTTTCTCCACATTTCAATATCATCCCAACGAATTTGGCCAATTGCTGCTAGAACCTCAAAAGCTGCTTTTAATTCATCAATGTTACTGGAAGTCCTCAGAGTATCTTGCACAACCCATATATCTTCATCCCCTAACGATTCTTTAAACTGATTTACTTGCTCTAACTCGGCAGAAGTCTTGATCCTTTTCATCTCTGGCGAAAAATACGGCACGTTCTCAGCAACATTTGAATATCTATCCTTTTGTTTACGTTCAAACTGACGGTTATGATATTCATACATAGTCTTCATCATCTGCCAGATATCATCTGGACTCAGGACATATGTATCTCTGAAAAGTCTTCTAAGATATCCAGCTTCCTCAGTTGATACTTGTCCAACTTTAACTACTTCATCATAGGGCAAGGCTTCTTCGAAGAATTTTTTACTTTTCCCTTCAACTGGCTCAACCTCAGCTTCAGCTACATCACCTGGATCCGTTGTTGAATCTGGTGAGTCTTGAATTTGATTCTTATTTTGTAACTCCATTAGTTGTGGGGCACTTAAATTTTCAATCCTTCTATGTTTTGGCCTTGTTTTTGGGATATTCCTTGATTCTGGAACACCATATTCATCAGTTGAATTGTAAATAAGTTCACCATCTTCATCTCTTTTGGGATCCATATCTAAATCTTTGATCAATACATCGTAACTCCCATCTTCTTTCTTTTTTAAGACTGCTGGAACACCTTTATAGAGGATTGGAATTTCGTGACCTGGATACTCTGGTGCTTTTAGACTAGTTGGATGATAACTAAAGTACTCTTCTTCACCTTCACCAACGTATAACTTTAACTCAGCTTCGCTTTGTTCAGATAATCCATCCAAGGCATTTTGAAGCTTTTTAGTTTCTTCTCTTGGATCATCATCGGAAATATCTAAGAAATAACCATTCCTAGAAATAAATGAAACGAATTCACCAAATGTTAGCTTGTTTGATTTAAGATTCTTAGAATATGCAACTTCTTTATCGATTGTAATTTCACCCCCCTTTTTTTGTGGATCAATATCCAAAATTCTGAATTGAGGAAGATTTTGAGCATCTGTTTGGGCATCTTCAAGATTTGAAGGATATCCAAGCATGTGGAATTTATCGTTTACCTCTAGCAACTTATTTCTTGTTTGGTAATTTGCAGTTTGGAGAATTTGCTCTAAAGAATTGATTTCTGGATGAGCTCCTTGACCTTCCAGAATTTCTTTTTTGAACTCTGTGATGCCTTTTGAAACTAAATTACCTTTTTCATCAATGAAGGTAATCGTTAATACTCCAGCATGAATGTCTAACTGATCACTAATATTTTCGAATTCAATTTTTTCAATTTTTATTTCGCCATCAGGAGTCTTGAGTTTATCAATAGTTCTTAAATCGAATCCTAATTGATATTTTAGTATTTTTAAGTATTCATATC
>CAYNUR010000054.1:1847-7797 GCA_964400435.1 uncultured Candidatus Peribacteria bacterium | reverse complement strand
GATTACAATTTCTTAAATTTATTTTAAAAAAAATTCCCAAGTCAAAGAGGTCTAAAGAATATTTCATCTTCAGACCCCTATGAATGTATGTCTATTAACCCAGCCAACCAATCACAGGATTGGAAGCATTGCCATAAGTACCGTATTTCTCATCCCCAACTTGCCCCCAGCGAGTGTGAGAATAAAACGGATGAACCAAATCACCGTTCTCCTCAATCGCACCACAACAGGAGCAAAATTCAGGCACAAGAATGTTTTCCTCTTTAAGACCACAGCTCAAAGCTTGTCCCCTAGCAATAGCGGGAATGTCGAATCCTTTAGCCTCTTCATTACGATAAACAGCAGCACGAGATGAATCATTCCACTGTTCAACGAAATTAAGAATCTTCTGATTATTGGGTCCGAACTGTTGATGCTCTGGATCAAGTCCAAAGCAACAAGAACGAACACCAGGAACCACAACCATGGAGATATGCTCACCAGTGTATTGGTAAGTTTTTTCCAGGTACTTAAGGATCTCAATCACCGTTGACTGAAAGGAACCATCGCTCTCAAGCCATGCAACACCACGCCAAGGCAAGTGAGCCTCAACCAGCAAGTATTCACCAGCTCTAAGCAGCATCACAGCGGAATCACGAACCATCGTCCCACAGGCATAATCCAATTCAGTCATAATGGCATCAGTCTTCGAAAAAGTCCTGATGACACATTGAGAATTGAACATTCTACCAAGAAGATGACGATTTTTTCCCGTAGTGATATCCAAAAGTCCGGGACGATGAGCCAACTGCGGAAGGATCAAACTTTGAACCCTAGCAAAATCAGCCAACATCACAGATCTATCAGGAAAACTTTCACGCTGAGGATGAAAATCTCCATTTTCACCATTGAAGCTAGTGACCTTGATAGCCTCGATCCTCTTGTGAGAGATCATAACACCCCTCAGATACGCAAGATCATAGTAATTTTCATCAGGAAAGACCTTCGGAAGAGCCGCCTGACGAATCAGATCACTGGGCAGAAGAGTGTAGTTTTGACCTTGAACCTTCATTTTTTTCACCACTGAAGGTTTATTCACCACCAACAAACCAGTACTCGTATTTCCTGGCGTCAGTGAAGAAAAATACAACAACTATATTCTTCTTCACTGAAACCAGAAAAGGTTACACACATTCTAAAGATCATCCGCTTTTGCAGCATCAAAATGCACAAAAACAGAGAAAAGAATAATACCAAAAAAAACATATAAGTCAAGGAGGCGTCAGCGAATATTTCATCGCTGCGCCTCATATAGAATGTGTGTCTCCCGCAAGGGGAAATTAGAAAGTCACATCTCTCATCTTCGGCCAGTACCCCCAGCCGCCAGCAACATTACTGGCGTTAGCCGGTGCACCATACTCCGCCCCCATAGCTCGAGCACGAGTATGAGAGTAGAAGGGATGAACCATCTTGCCATCTTGTTCGACAGCTCCACAACATGTGCAGTACTCAGGAAGAAGGATGTTCAACTCCGGCACTCCACGATCCATCGCCTGAGAGGCAACAATCGTAGGAATGTCGAACGAGGTATCTTTATCCGACCGGTACACGGCAGGAAACGAAGTGTTCCACTCCTGAACGAAGTTTACAATCCGCAGATTGTTCTCTCCGTACGAAGGGTGATTCACATCGAACCCCATGCAGCACCCACGTACACCAGGGAGAATGATCATCGAGACCTCGGACGGATCGACCTGATAGATCTCCAAGAGATAATCCATGATCAGGAAGACCGTCGAAGTCCCCGTCCCATCCTTCTTCACACTAGCGACACCACGCCAAGGCATGTGAGCCTCGACAACGACATCACCAGCCCGGAAGAGGACGACTGTGCTGTCTCGAGTCATAGTAGCAGCAGCGCTACCCTTCCCGAAGACAACCGCGTCAGCAGCCTTGAACGTCCGCCAGACTTCAACCATGGTGAAGTTCATCCGACCGAAGTGATGCTGATCATTTCCACTCAAGAAATCCAACAACCCAGGGCCGTGACTAAGAGCAGGATAGATCAACTTCTGTGCAGACTCCTTATTCGCCTTGAGAAACTTCAAGCTCCTCGAGGCGAATTCAGGATGCTCAGGTCGAACATTCCCATCTTCCTCAGAGAACGATGTCACCACAAGGGCCTCCAAGCCCTTGTGACACAGACGGACCCCATCGATACGAGTCCCCCCAACGATCGTGTGACGAACCACACCCTCAGGAATCACCGAGTACTTCCCATCTTGAACTTTCATACAATTCTCCTTTTCACGAGTTTATTCACCACCAACAATCCAGTACTTCTATTTCCTGGTGTCAGTGAAGAAAAAGACAAAACTAAGCGAGAACTAACACGCCAGCAATGTACCCAAGCCGCCCAGGCAAGTGATACATTGTCTACTTCTTCACTGAAACCAGAAAAGGTTACACACATTCTAAAGATCATCCGCTTTTGCAGCATCAGAGTGCACAAAAACAGAAGAAGAATTATATAAAAAATCATAAAAAAGTCAAGTCATAAGATCCAAATATATCAATTTTATGATATCTTTTTAAAAGAAATTAACCTCATTCATGAAACCAAAAGTAGTCATTCTCGCAGGGGGTTTAGGATCAAGATTATCAGAAGAAACCCACTTGAAACCAAAACCTATGGTAGAAATTGGAGGAAAACCAATACTTTGGCATATTATGAAAATCTATTCTCACTATGGATTCAACGAATTCGTAATTTGCCTAGGATACAAAGGTGAATATATTAAAGAATGGTTCAACAACTACTATCTCTACAAAAATGATGTAACTTTTGACCTCGGAAAAAACGAAATTGAATACCATAAAAACAACTCTGAAAATTGGAAAGTGACACTTGTTGATACAGGCCAAAATTCAATGACCGGAGGTAGAATAAAAAGAGTAAAAGAATATCTGAACGACCAAACATTTATGCTTACTTATGGTGATGGAGTTGCAGATATTAACATAAAAGAACTCTACGAATTCCACAAAAGTCACAAAAAACCAGCAACAGTCACAGCTATAAAACCCAAAGGTCGTTTCGGCGCACTATCAATCAACGAAAAGAATGAAGTCTTCCATTTCGGTGAAAAAATCGACAACCAAAACGCTAGAATCAATGGAGGATTCTTTATTCTCGAACCAAAAGTTTTTGATTATATCAAAGATGATTCCACAATTTTTGAACATGACCCACTCGAAAAACTAACTGAAAACCAAGAATTAAGCGCATATCATCACCAAGGATTTTGGCATGCAATGGATAAACTCTCAGATAAAAATCATTTAGATCAACTATGGAATGAAAATAAAGCTCCATGGAAAATTTGGGAAGAAAGACAAGCAGCCGGCATAAAAAGCGCTATAAACAAGGAAAATGCAAAACTTCTATAAAGGCAAAAAAATCCTCATTACTGGTCACACTGGATTTAAAGGATCATGGCTAACACAAACTCTTCTTAATTTTGAAGCTGAAGTTTTTGGTTATGCTCTTCCTCCAGAAAGTAATCCAAACCTTTTCGAAATTCTTCAGCTAGAAAAAAAAATCCATAATAAATTTGCAGATATTAGAGATTTTGATCAATTCAATAACTTCGTAAAAGAGACAAATCCAGAAATTATTATCCATCTTGCAGCTCAACCAATCGTCCTCACTTCCTATCAAGATCCCAGATACACTTACGAAACAAATTTAATGGGAACCGTTAACGTTCTTGAAGCAATTCGATTAAATGAAATTCCCACCGGATTAATTATTACAACTGACAAAGTCTACAAAAATGAAAATCTAGATAATCCTTTCAAAGAAGACGATGAATTAAACGGAAAAGATCCATATAGCAACAGTAAATCTTGTGCAGAACTAGCTTTTTCTAGTTATCTCAATAGTTTCTTCAACCCAAAAGACTACAACAAAAATCATAATTCACTCTTAGCATCAGCTCGCAGCGGAAATATTATTGGAGGAGGAGATTGGTCAGAATATCGCTTAATTCCAGACATAATTCGAGCAATTTTTGAAAAAAATGAAGAAATTGAAATACGTAATCCCAAAGCAACAAGACCTTGGTTTTATATCCTTGATTGCATAAATGCATATCTCAAACTAATTGAGAAATTGCACAAAAAAGAAGTCACAAAAGTCGGATCATGGAATTTCTCACCAAATCTTGAAGACAAAATGACAGTTGAAGAATTATCAATAAACTCACTAGAAATACTTCAGAAAGGCCAATTCAAAATTAAGGAAAGTGAAAACAACAAAGAAGCAAAATTCTTACAACTAGATAATCGAAAAGCCAAAGAAGAATTAAATTGGGAACCAAAAAATTCTGTAAAAGAAAGCATTAAAAAGACAATGAACTGGTACCAAGAATTTTACCAAGGAAATTCAAGCATTATCGACTATACTGTCGAAGAAATTAACAGTTACTTTAATTAGAAAATGGATCAAGAAATCAAAGAAGACATTAAGAACTTAGTTAAAAAGTACAGAGAGAAAAATCCACAAAGTAAAAGTTCAATTCCAGCTTCTGGAAAAGTCTATGACAGTGAGGAATTAGAAAATTTAATTGAGGCAAGTCTTGAAGGTTGGTGGACAGAATCACATTGGTGCACTGAACTAGAAACTGAAATCAAAAAGTTTCTAGATGTACGGTTTGTACATTTATGTAACTCCGGTTCTTCTGCTAATTTATTAGCATTTTCCACTTTATGCTCACCTACCCTTAGAGATCGTCAGATTAAACCAGGCGACGAAGTAATTACAGTAGCAGCAGGTTTTCCAACAACCGTTAATCCAATTCTGCAAAATCATTGCGTGCCAGTTTTTCTAGATGTGGAATCTGGTAGTTATGAAATTGATTGTTCCCTGTTAGAAGAAGCCCTTTCCGAAAAAACCAAGGCCGTAATGATCGCTCATACTTTAGGAAATCCGTTCAACTTAGAAAAAATAACAAAGTTCTGTAATGAAAATAATCTTTGGCTGATTGAAGACAATTGTGACGCTTTTGGGTCTGAATATAACGGACAAAAAACAGGAACTTTCGGTGATATTTCAACTATTTCCTTTTATCCAGCTCATCACATTACAACAGCTGAAGGTGGCGCTGTAATAACAAATAATCCAATTCTATCAAAAATAATTGTTTCACTTAGAGATTGGGGTAGACATTGTTGGTGTCCAACTGGAAAAGACAATACTTGTTGTAAAAGATTTGGATGGAAACTAGGAGATTTACCTCAAGGATACGATCATAAATACACTTATAGCGAATTGGGATATAATCTAAAAATGAGTGATCTACACGCAGCAATTGGTGTCGCTCAAATCAAAAAGCTACCAGAATTCACCAAAGCTAGAAAAGAAAACTTTGAGTACTTAAATAAAAAAATGAAATCTCTCGCAGACGAATTCATTCTACCGATAGCAACTAAAAATTCTGAACCATCATGGTTTGGATATCCAATATCCATCAAAAATCCAGAAAAAATTAATCGTGAAAATTTAGTAAGACACCTTAATGAAAGGAAAATTGCTACAAGATTATTGTTCGCTGGAAATCTCACAAAACAACCTTATTTCACCAATAACAAGAATATTAACTATCGTATAGTCGGCGAACTCAAAAACACCGACTATATAATGGAAAACACCTTCTGGGTTGGAGTTTATCCCGCACTCACTAAGGAAGATTTAGATATTATCCACAAAACTATTTCAGAGTATATAAACAGTGAACACCATGAAAGAAACGAAACTCAAAATATTAATAACAGGGGCGACGGGATTCATAGGATCACATCTAATTGAAGAGTTAATTGAAAACAATCAAGAAATTTCAATTCTAAAAAGATCAAATTCCGATATTCGGCGAATTCAAAAATTCCTGCCAAAATTAGAATATTTCGATAT
>CAYNUR010000054.1:0-1837 GCA_964400435.1 uncultured Candidatus Peribacteria bacterium | reverse complement strand
ATATTGATAAAGAAAATTTAGAAAAAATATTTAAAAACAATAGGTTTGATGTCTTAATTCACCTCGCTACAAACTACGGAAAAGACAAAAACAGTAAAGATTCTGATTTGATAAAAACAAACCTTGAACTTTCATTAAAGCTTTATGAACTTGCTGAAGAAAGCAATATAAAGTACTTTCTTAATTCTGATAGTTATTGGAGTAAAAACGCTAAGACCCTTGAAGAATCAATCAATCTCTACGCCTATCTAAAAAAAATATTCACGGAAATTCTCAAAACAAATTCAGAAAAAAACCAAAAAATAAAAACAATTAACCTCAGATTCTTCCACGTTTTTGGTGAAAATGATAACCCTAAAAAATTCATTCCACAGGTAATTAAAAAATTCCAGAAAGATGAAGAGCTCAATATGACTTCAGGAGAACAAAAACTTGATTTTATCTACGTAAAAGAAGCATGTAAAATCATTAATTTTATACTCAAAAAAATAAACTCATATGAAAAACAGTACACGGAAATAGAAATTGGTTCCGGACAACAAATCAGTTTAAAAAGTTTCATAGAAGAAATTCAGAAAAAAATGCTCTCAAAATCAAAAATAAACTTTGGTAAAATAGAACCAAGAAGAAATGAAGTCATGTCTGCAAAAGCAAATTTAGACGCTCTTCAAAATTATCAATTTCATTATAGCCTTGATCAGGCAATAAATCAGACAATTAATGGATACCAATAAAAAAGTCCTCTTTCTTAGCACATCTTTTCCACAATTTATTGGTGATTCCAATGGAAACTGGGTATTTAATATTGCCAAAGAACTTTCAAAAAGTCAGGACGTCACAGTGATTTGCCCAGATGGACCTGAAACAAAAAATCAAGAAATCATGGAAAATATCTTGGTTGAGAGATTCCAATATTTCCCTAAGAAGAAACAAAAGTTAGCATATGGATTTGGTTTAGCAGATAATCTGAAAAAATCTTGGTTAGCTAAATTAAGCATTCCATTTTTCTTACTAAGCTTTATTTTCAAAACTCGAAAACACTTAAAATCTTCAAAAATAGTCCACGGTCATTTTGCACTATCAGGATTAATCGCACATTGGGCTAGGAAAACTAGCCGCAAAAAGCCTCCACTGATCATTTCCTTCTACGGAAAAGATATTAACCATTGGAAATCCAATAAATTTCTTTACAAAGGACTAATCAAGTCAGCAAGTTTTTTCATAGCAATTAGTGAAGATATGAAAAAAATTCTTATTAAAGAGTTAGAGATTCCAAAAGAAAAAATCCTCGTTAATTACTTAGGAATAGATTTAGAAAAGTTCAAAGAAAATCCTCATGAAGATCATAAAAAAATCACAATCTTAAACGTTTCACGTTTCGTAAAGAAGAAAGGAAACGAATACACAATTCTCGCATATAAAAAGGTAGCAGAAAAATTCCCAAATTCAGAATTACGATTCATCGGTGACGGACCATTACTAAAAGATCTCCAAGAGCTAGCTCAAAATGAAGGAATTACAGAACAAGTAAAATTTATTAACAATTATGATTTTCCAAATCCCAGAAAAAAAGTATTAGAAGAATTTCAATCCGCAGATATTTTTATTCTTACAAGCGTCACAGATCAAGAAGATTACGGTGGCACACCAATCGTTCTCAGTGAAGCTCAAGCATTAAAACTACCTTGTGTAGTCACAGACAACAGTGGAAATAAAGAAGTTGTTATTGATAATAAAAAAAAGAAGCTTTGGACGTAGATTTATAAAATAATTCAGAAGCTGAAACATTACCTTCTGACTTGGCGTTTGGAATTAAATTATTTGCGTAATTTAGGAA
>CAYNUR010000053.1:0-7913 GCA_964400435.1 uncultured Candidatus Peribacteria bacterium | reverse complement strand
CTCTCATACTGTTCAATTTCCTGAGCATTTGAAAGCAAATAATCCAAATCATCAATTCCTTTCATCAAACATTCCTTCCGATATGGATCTATTTCAAAATCAAATTCCTCACCATCAGGAAGAATTAATTTCTGATTTTCTAAATCAACTTCCACATCATAATTCCCAATCTCTTTCTCAATTTCAAAAATTCTTTCAACAGTTTCTTCATCTAAAACTAAAGGAAGAATCCCATTCTTCAAGGCGTTGTTGTAAAAAATATCTGCAAAAGAAGGTGCGATCACAACACGGATCCCCCAATCAGAAAGTGCCCAAGCTGCATGCTCCCGCGAACTACCACAACCAAAATTATGACGAGCAACAATAACTTGAGACTTTTGATATTTATCCAAATTCATCGGAAAATTTTTTTCAATTTTTCGAACTTCATTAAAAACACTTTTCCCCAAACCTTCACGAGTGGTGACTGTTAAAAATTCAGCAGGAATTATTAAATCCGTATCTATATCTTTTCGTGGAATCGGTATTATTTGTGATTTGAATTTTTTCATAAGTTTTTTAAAATTTTTTAATCTTACTCTGGGATAATCCCCACCCGGGGGCCTACTCATTTTTAAGTTTAGAAATTTTTAAGAAATATTTTAACAATTGTTAATTCCAATTCTGTATTTTCCCACCCAGGGGTATAAAGTTCTTTCACTAATCTAAGTACTTTCTCACATCAACAATCTTCCCCTCAATTGCAGCTGCAGCAGCCATAGCCGGACTCATCAAATGCGTAATCGCACCCTTTCCTTGGCGCCCAATAAAGTTCCGATTACTTGTACTTGCACATCTCTTACCCGCCGGTACTTTATCCTCATTCATTGCCAAACACATACTACAACCAGGATTTCTAACCTCAACTCCGGCATCTTTAAAAACTTCAATTAAACCTTCATCCTCCATCAACCTCTTCACTCCTTCAGAGCCAGGAACAACATAAACATTAAGATTATCTGAAACTTTTTTCCCTTTTATAATCTCAGCAGCTTCACGCATATCAGTAATTCTTGCATTCGTACAAGAACCAATAAAAACATAATCAACATCAACTCCCTCAATTTCTTGCCCCTCATTCAACTTCGTATAGTCAAAAGCCGCTTTGGCCAATTCAGCATCCTCTTTCTTCATTTCTTTCATTAACGGAGTTTTTTCAGAAATTGAAACGGACATTTCCGGGTTTATTCCCCAAGTCACCATCGGCTCTAAATTATCAACATCTATAACAACCACTTCATCATATTCACTATTTTCATCACTAGCCAAAGATCTCCAATACTCAACCGCTTTATTCCAATCCTCTCCCTTCGGAGCACATTTCCTTCCTTTGATATATTCAAAAGTAGTTTCGTCAGGAGAAATCAAACCAGCTCTAGCTCCACATTCAATGCTCATATTACAAATAGTCATTCTTTCTTCCATATTCAAACCACGAATTGCTTCACCACAATATTCTAAAATATATCCAGTTCCACCTCTCACACCAATTTCATGAATCAATTTCAATACTAAATCTTTTGCATAAACTCCTTTTCCTATTTTTCCTTGAAAATCTATCTTCATAGTTTTCGGACGATTTTGAAGCATACAACCTGTCGCCATAACATGACCAATCTCTGTAGTACCAATTCCAAATGCAATTGCACCAAATGCTCCATGGGTAGAAGTATGACTATCACCACAAACAACAGTTAAACCGGGTTGTGTAATCCCCAATTCCGGACCAATCACATGAACAATACCTTGCTTACCGCTATTCATATCCATTAACTGAACACCAAAATCCCGACAATTTTTCCTCAATGCTTCCATTTGATTCTTTGAAGCATCACTACCTTCAGTCAAGCGATTCCAACTAGTGGAAACATTATGATCAACAGTTGCAACTGTTCTTTCGGTAGAATGCAACTCTAAACCTCTTTCTCTTAGAACAGAAAACGCTTGAGGAGAAGTAACTTCATGTACCAAATGTAAATCAATTGCAAAAATATCTGGAAATCCATCCTTACTTTTTACAACATGTTCATCCCAAATTTTATCAATAATATTTTTCGACATATTTCATTTTAAAAAGACACCATCTCGGCGATAGTGTAATAAAAATCCGTAACACTTCGCCAAAAACCTAAGCCAAAAGCAGCAGATTTTTGAGAGCGAAACGAGTTGTAGTAAAACTTTTTTTCATCTAATTCAAATTAGAAAAGAACTTTGACAAAGTCAAGAGGTGAAAAGTAAGATGGCCGCCTTAAACAGAAAAATATGTTTTACAAACCCTTAAATTTCGAACAGAGACAAGAAATAAAAAAACCTAATTATTTTTTCAAGAAAACCGCCAACCTTTTAAGTTATGGCTTAGAAAAGTTAAAAACCCCACACAGTGAAACAATTCACTTAGGAAATATACTTGGTTCTGGAGCGGAAAATATTTGTCATGAAAGATTAGATCCAGAAAGTAATCCAACAGGAAGAGTAATAAGAAGACCAAATCTATTTGGAAGAGTTTGGCAAACTCAATTTGATAAATTAGCTAATCAACCATTTGTACAAACCTGTTTGGATACACTCCATGGAAACGAAATAGAAACTATAGATTTCTCTGTTAGACAAAATGTTCAATTGGTTTATTCAAGAAATGGCAAAGAAGTAAAAAGAAAAGAACCTATCGTCACTGATTCAGAATATATTGAAGGAATAAATGAAAAAACAGTAAGATATGAAGATTTCTTTGATCCAGAAACAGGGCAAAAAACTTTCGAAGATCTCATTAAAATCACTGAAGCTTTTAACAAAATAATGGAAAAAGAAAAACTAGGTGGAGATTGCTTAGGAATGGAAGTTGTAACTGATGTAATTGCCTGCGAAGTTCAAGCAGCAATAAAACTAGCAATCGAAAAAACCAATCTACCTGAGCCAATAATTAGATTCCTCGAAAGTAAATTAAAAGGAGTCCAAGGACAAATGAGAAATCTACTCAGAGATGAAGACGGAAGTATTAAAGTTATCGACCCAGGAATGCACGATCAAAGAGAAGAAACAGGAAAATTCAGAACAATCACGTTAGCATTAAATCAAATAATGCATGGTGCAACTGTAGCCCTAGCTGAACACCTTTACGAAGAATATAACAAACAAGGAATAGAAAACTTCCTCACAAGAGAAGAACTACAAAAAAGAATAAAATTCTATGGAGATGAAAAATATCTAAAGCTAGGAAGAATACTAATCGCCAGAATGGTCCCACATTTTAAAAGAAAAGCAGGATTAAAATAAATTAATCCCAAAACGATTTAAATCAATAAAACTTTACTATCCAAAACACCACTTCGAACCATAAAAAATGATTTGAAGTGGTGCAGGTATGTACCACTTAAGGGTACATACCACGGTGCAAGGAAAAAAAAGCAGCTGTAGAATACTCACAGCTGCTTTTCAATAAAACTATTTCGTAAGATTTAAAATTTCAGAAACCAAGCAATACAAGGAGACAAGGAGGAGTCGATTGAGCTGCACTACTAGTGCAGCGATTGAGCGACGACGTAGCTCGACGCGGTAGTGCGCAGCGTTTCTGTAATTTTAAAAGTGAGACCATAGTAGTTGGTTCGTAACCTCATGATGATAAATAACTTCCCCAGTTTTAACGCTGGTACCTAGACTTCTAGGAGATCTATCAGCAACAGATTGTTTCAAATCAAGATATTTCTCATGATTATCTCCACCCATAATATTCTTCATAAAATCACTTTCTCCAAACTTCTCAATCGCACCATAGATATCGCCAGGAAGTTTTTCCACATCTCTCTTATAAAGCTTCTCTTCCCAAGTTTTCAACTGCTCATCTGAAGCATTCATTCCCGCAAGACCAGCATTCAAAATCGCGTAAAAACAAAGATAAGGGTTAGCATCAGGCGCAACAGTTCTCACCTCAATTCTCGCACTTTTCGCATTTCCAATAGGAATTCTCACCATTGAACCACGATCAATACTTGAATATTTAATTTCATTTGGCGCTTCGAAGTGTGGATCTAGTCTTCTATAAGCATTCACAGAAGAATTCATCACCAAACAAAGATCATTTGCATAGGCTAGAACACCAGTAATGAATTTTCTCGCAGTTTCAGAAAGATTATTTTCCCCAGAACCGTCATAGAACAAATTCGTATCATCTTTCGAAATTGAAATATTTGTATGCATTCCACTTCCATTCATTCCTTGAACTGGTTTTGGCAAGAAAGAAGCAGTCAATCCCATTGCCTTTGCAACTTGTCTCGCAATCAATTTATAAAGAAGAATTTGATCAGCAGTATCTAGAATTGCTGAATATCTAAAATTTAGTTCGAATTGCGCAGGGGCAACTTCTGGATGATCTTTTTCATTTTGGAATCCAAGAGCTCTTTGCACTTCAGCAAATTTATCCATGAATACTCTCAAAGTATCTTGAGGCAGACAATTGAAGTAACCACTCATTGTAGCTAATTCAAATCCTTCTAACTCATCAAAATCTTGTTCAGCTTTTTCCCCTTTAAATAAGAACCCTTCAACTTCAGGAGCAACATTCACCATCATTCCTTCCTTATTTAGAAGTTCTCTAGTCAATTGAGTCAACTGACCTCTGAAATCTCCCGCATAAAAACTTCCATCTTCATTACAAACATTTGAGAAAACCATAACTTTCCCAGCACCAAAAATATCGCTTGGCAACCATCTTAGAGTTGTCCAATCAACTTTTAATCTCAAATCAGATTCATCTTGTGGAGTAAAACCCTTAATAGAAGAGCCATCAAAAGTTAAGTTGTCATAAGAACCAACAATGTGTTTTTTATCATAATCTAACAAATGTAATCTACCTTCCAGATCACAGAAACAAACAACAACAGCTTTAATACCTTTTTCTTCAGTTAAGTAATTAATAACTTTATCTTCAACATCTTCACTAGTTTTTCCAGCTAATCTCTCAGCTTTCATTGCTAAATTCTTCTCCTCAAGCTCATCATATGAAAGCTCAAGTAAGTGCCCTGGTTGCACTAAAAAATTTCCATAGTCACGTGCATGACCACGAATTTCTTTATGTGCCTGCATTTCTGATGCAGCCTTTACCTTCAATGCCTCATCCATCATTTTTAATGGGGTTAATGACTAGACGCAAAATTAATAAAGATATTGAAAAGCATTTTCAAGGCTAAAAATAAAGCAAAACACCTCTTGTCGAAGAATTATTAAACTTAGATTTCTCACCTAAATATAGGAATTTGAAAAGAACAAGACAAAAGATTGTAGAAAATTCCTACAACCACAAACACCCTTGACCAAAAATAAAAACTCCAGGCTTATAAAAAGAACAGTGAAATCCCACCTGCAAATATCATAACTAGGTAAACAGATAAAATTTTCAAAGCAACACGCCTATTACCAAAAATCAAAAATATTCCTGCCTTTGAAAAAGTATTCACAACAGTAGCAATGAAAATTCCATTTGCAGCAATTTTCATACTCAGCTCACCTTCAGAAGACAAGTTTGATAAAAGCACAGTCAAAGCATCAACATCAATCAGTCCAAAAAATAAACTTGTTAAATAAATACCTGAATCACCAAATTCAGTGAGAGCAAATTTTGCAACCAAAACAATTAATGCAAATAAAAGTGCAAATTTAATAGCAGGCTTTAAACTAAATGGACTTTCAAAATCAACGACATCAGAAACATTCCTACTCTTGTCCTTCTTATTTTTCGATCCAGATCGTGTAAATAAATACAAACTAAGTAAAACTCCAACAGCCCCCATAACAAAAATTGGCCAGAATAAGTATGCCAATAAATCAGGATTTAAAGCAAATACTTCCACTAAAACCCTGAAAAACATTGCACTTCCAGCTATCACAACCGCAACTACAAATGAGTTCGAAATCCCCTTCGATTTCCTACTTAAAGGTGCATAACTTAAAGTTAGCGCTGTACTAGAAATCAAGCCAGCAAGAAAACCTGTTAAACATATTCCATTTCTAGATCCAAAAAGTTTAATAGCAATATAACTGACAAAAGATATTCCAGATATAAAAACCACCATCAACCAAGTCAAATAAGGATTAAAAAATTCATATGGACCAAAAGCCTCATTTGGCAATAAAGGCAAAATCACAAAAGCAATAAACAAAAACTGCAACGATGAAACCATTTCCTTATCACTAATATTCTTAACCCAACCATGTAAAGGTTCCTTGAAATGTAAAATTCCAACAACTGCCATTGCTAAAAAAGTCGCCAATAAGAATTCACCACGCGCCGACATTACACCCAGTAAATAAACAATTACCGCTGCAATTTCAGAAGTAGCACCAAACTCTTTTAACTTAAAAATTGAAACTAAGTAATTGGCAATAATTAAAAGCAAAAATCCTAGTGTAAAAGTTGAAAATGCCAGAATAGAATCAGCAAATAAAATATAAATTAGTGATCCGAGCAATCCAACTAACGCAAACGTTCGAACTCCACCAAATGAACTTCGACCATTAATTTGGAGTTTCCGTTCACGCTCAATACCAATCAAACCTCCCAAAGCAATCGCAATTCCTAATTTTTGAAAAATTAATAAATCCATCACTTAATTATAGCAAAAACAAGGCTAAACATCAATCAACAAGCCAAAGGACTAAACTTGAGAATAATCCTCAGAAGAGTATCATAAAGTAAATTAACCTCATCCTATGTTCACAGCTGCAAATTTACTATTCGGACTAGTAGCTTTTGGTGGAATAATCATTCTTCCAGGGATACTTAACCCAAAAAAGTACAGAAAAGCCTTAAAAAGCATAACCTCAAATGAAGACTTAGTAAGAATTACTGGATTATACATTCTACTTTTTTCATTCATTTTCCTCTCAGTTCACTGGAGAATCGACCAAACAAAAATGACCTTAATCTCAGTATTTGGTTGGCTAGGAACACTTAAAGGAATCACTTTCATTTGGTATCCAAAAAGTATCAAAAAAATCACAAAAACCTTTTACGGAACAGACAAAAAAGTTTCAATCATTCTACTATTTGCCTTCATAGCACTAATAGCGCTAGGTTACATAACCCACCGCTATTATCTTTAATTCTGAATTGAATTAGATAAGACCTTTTTTAGTCAAAGTTCTTAAAGCTTTTGTTGAAAGTTTCATTCTTTCTCTTTTTCCAGTCGCTGGATTAACTACAACTTTTTCTTGTAGATTAATTTTATATTTTCTCTTGTTCTTATTATTCGCATGACTTCGCGTATTTCCAACTCTAGTTCCTCTGTTTGTAATCTGACATTTAGCTGGCATAATTCGGCTATTTAATTACTAAAGTAGGCACATCTTAACAATTCTTAATATTTACGCAAGTTTTTCTTTTAGAATCTCAAATCTTTTCTAGAAAAAAATCTAATAGGAATTGTCGCAATAATAGTTTCGATTACTCCATCAATTGTTAAAAGTAAAATAATCCCCTCCTCACTACGCACAAGAAATAAATCTCCAATCGAAAAAGCAAAAACAGCAAAAATTGCATAAAAACAAAAAAACAAAACTCCCAAAACCCCATGATAATCATTCTTATCTCTCAAAATATTCCCATAAGCAAGGTTAAATAAATACATCAAAATTAACCCCACAATAAAGTTTTTCAAAAATACAAAGAGATAAAAAAGAAAAATATTTTCCTCTAAAAAACTCAAACCAAAGTGCAAATCAGGATAAAAATCAAACAGCGAAAAAATCATTAAACTATAAAAAACAGAAATCAAACCAACTACAGATGCACCAATCAAATATCGATAAATTTTCATATCCAAAAACTTAAGGTATAAATATTATAAACCTAAAACTTAGAAATAAACTATGAAAATCAGAAT
>CAYNUR010000052.1:0-8114 GCA_964400435.1 uncultured Candidatus Peribacteria bacterium | reverse complement strand
TCTAAGTTTAATTATGCTAGGAATTCTAGCATGGGTTGGTTTTATCCTTTTCCAAAAAACCTTCCGCCCTGAACCTATTGCGAAATTTCTCCCTGCAGATAAAACAATTCTAAGCTTCGAATTCAACATCAATTTCAATCATCTACAAAATATTCAAGCTTTTAATCTTTTACAAAGTCATCCAGAATATTCTGAAGAAAAGATTTTAGAAACTATAGATGATCAGTTCTCAATTAATTTCAAAAAAGAAGTAGCAAGTTGGATTGGTAGACAAGCCGGAATTGCTTTATTAGAAGGTCAAATATCTCAACCACCTCAGCCAGTATATTTTTTAGAAGTACTTAGTGAAACTGCAGCAAATGAGTATTTTTCAAAATCAAACGAAGCGATAGATTATCCCGGATATAAAATTTACAAGTTAGAAAAATTAGACCAGCTAAAGTTTTTCCAAGAAAACGAAATCTTACAAGCTCCAAATTATTTAACGGTTTTCGATAATTATGTTATTGCAGCAGTTGAAAAAGAGGAAATCAATGAAATTATTGAAACAATCGGAAGCCAAGATTCACTTTATTTTGACAACAAATACAGAAGAATTGACGACAATCTTCCTTTCCAAAGAATTGGTTATTTTTATCTCGATTTTGAAAGGCTCAAATCAAACATTCTCCCGTTATTGCCTTCATTAACAAACAATTCAAATAATATTCTGCTAATCGATGCACTCTTCAATGTTTATTCAGCAGAAGGGGCTGCCATTGTCGCAGATGATGATAAATTTTTCATTCAAACTTTCGTAACTCTCGATGTAGAAGATTTAGATCAGGAAAAGTTCATTGCCTTTTCAGAAAAATATCAAGCAAGGCTTACAAGCTTAGTTTCTCAAGAATCAATAGCTTTCTGGGGGAGTCAAAACTTCAAGCTTAGACTTGATAAGCTTAATGAAATTTTACCAGCGCAAGACGTGATTGAGAATATTTCCAAACAATTTTTCGGACCAGAAGTTGATTTTAATAATGAAATTCTTCCTCTTCTACACAACGAATTCATGGTTTCAGTTGAACAAATAAAAGATGAGACAGTAGGAATTTTCATCTTAGAACTTTCAGATCTCGAAAAAGACACCAAAGTAGTTCATGAATTAGCAGATAAATATTCAAAAATGGCCGCTGCCTTTGAGCCAGAAGTTGTTTCATATATTCTTCCAGATGGTACCTACTCACAAGAAATTGTCGCTGTACCAGAAGAAGTTTTTAAAACCGAAAGAGATTATCTGAATGGGAAGATTTTCGAATTAGAAATAGGTGATAATGAACCGGCGTTTAGTTATGGATTTTCTGACCAATACGCAATTTTTTCAACTAATTCCCTCGGAGTAGAAAAAACAATAGGCTTAATTTCTGATTCTAAAAATAGTATCAGAAATTCTTCAACTTTTGATCAAATGATCGAACCAATCCTCCTAAATTCTGACGAAATCACATATTTGAACATTCCAGAATTAACAGAACTCTTTTCAGATGAAATTCCATCAACAGAATTCATTCAGCCATTCAAAACATTCACTTCTGGTAAAAATTATTTCAACGACGGAATAATCACCACAAATTTCCTAAACATTCGTTAAAAGCTCAAAATGGCAAAGAAGCTCAACGATTTAAAAAAAGACTCACTGCCAAAAATCGATTTAAGCGATGGTTTTTCAAAAAAGGAAAAAGATTCTCAAAGAATTTCTCAAAAAAGACAAAAAGTATTAAATAAAATACAAGAGCCAATTCATAAAATTGGTGATTTAAAAAGTGATAAAAACTACAACTTCAATTATTTCAAAGGAAAAGATTTTAATCCGCCAAAATATTTAGGAAACTTACTCAAAGTCAGCTTTATCGGCTTTTTTATAATATTTTTTCTTAATACAATTAATGTATATTATTCAGGGAAAACTCTCCAAGACAATATCTCAGGTTCAGCATTTGAAGGTTACAATTTATTGGTTTCTGGTGGAAAAGATGCGACCAAAATCCAATTCAATGCAGCTGAAGATTCCTTTGAATCAGCATTGGAAAGTTTTCAATCAGCAGAAGAAGAGCTTTGGTTTATCAATCAAGACGTCACATTCTATTCAGACAAAGAAAGTGTAGCAAATACTGTAAAAAATCTTCTAGAAGGCGGTCAACACTTTGCAGCAGCAGGATCATATTTTCTAGAAGCACTAGAAGAATTCAACAAACTTCCACTTTATTTTGTTGCCAACAATAACCCTTCAATTAAACAAAAACCATCTCTTTCAAATGCTTTAACCACAGGGCTTTCCCATACTGAAAAAGCAATTGAAGAAATTTCAAAAGCTTCTGAAAAGATCCAATCAGTAAATGAAAATATTCTTCCTCCGGACATTCGTCACAAAGTTGTTTTTGCAAAAGATAAAATCAACGAAATATCAGGTATTTTAAACACAACTTCAGAGCACTTTCCAGCAATTCTAAAGCTACTTGGAGACAAAACGCCACATACTTATTTAGTTCTTTTCCAAAACAATGATGAACTTCGACCAACTGGAGGGTTCATTGGTAGTTACGCCTTGATTGATATTAACGATGGACAAATTACTAAACTAGAAACTCATGATTCTTACGAATTAGACGGTTCCTATACTGCAATCATCGAACCACCTGCAGAATTCAAAGAGTTTACCAACAATTGGCGCTTTAGAGACAGCAATTATTGGCCAGACTTTCCACTTTCTGCCCAAAAAGCTCGCTGGTTTTTACAAAAACAAGGTGGGCCAACCGCAGATACTGTGATCGCTATAAATCAAGGCCTTTTAGAAGATCTTTTAGAAATAACTGGCCCAGTTCAAGTTGGACGTTTTGGAGAATTAACTTCAGAAAATTATCGACTATTATTGAGCTATGTAATTGAATCAAAAGCCTTCGGCCCTGAAGATCCCAAACATATTTTAAAAGTATTTGTTCCAGCATTCCAAGAAGCCATTTTAAAAGAAGAATATATTGGTCCTGTTTCCAGTAAATTATTCAAAGCAATCCAACAAAAACACATTATGGTTTATTCTAGTGACGAAGATGTTCAAGCCCTTTTTGACGCTTTAGCTATCTCAGGGAGAAGTCATCAACCAGCTGAAAAAGAGGATTTCCTTAGTGTCATCAACATATCCACAGGAGGAACAAAAACAGACCGCTATATTAACGAAAATATCATTCACGAAACTCACATAAATTCTCTTGGAGAAGTGATTAATCAAGTCACAGTCAAGAAAACTCACCAATGGAATGAAGATCTTTATGCACAATGGTTGGAAACTCTTAACGAATATGGATTTTCAGATATTAATCAGGAAACAATTTACATTCTCGGAAGAGGAAGAAACCGCTCAAATATAAGAATATATGTCCCAAAAGATGTCAGATTAATTGATGCAAGCAATGAAGAAATTGAGCTGAGATATGACGCTGATCTAAAGAAACATTATTTCTATACAACAATGGAAATAAATCCTGGAGAAAGCGATAAATTCTGGATCAAATATAAGATGCCATTCCGTTTAGATCTAGAAGATCCAGCAGATACTTACAAGCTAATAATAGAAAAACAACCCGGCTCAAAAGGCAGCATTTTTACAAAAACAGTAACTTCAGATGAAGATGTCTATAATTTAGGAATTTATCCAAATGATGGCATAAGAATAGACGGAACAGACCGGATAATCTATGCAACAAATTTAGTCTACGATAGATATTTTTCAGCTGTTTTCGCAAAAGAATAATCTACTTTCGACCAAACATTTTTCCTAGCTCATCAAGAGTTAAAGAAATCATTGTCGGCCTTCCATGCGGACAAGTATATGGCCTAACGAGTTTTTTCATTTGATCAATCAAAGATTGCATTTCTACAATTTCTAATTTTTGTCCAAACTTTATAGCACTCCTACATGAAAGATAAGTAATCATCTCTTCTTTTTTTCCCTGAAATTTACTTGGTCCTTTGTGAGCCAAAATATCATCTAAAACACCTCTTAGAACCTCATCTAGATCTTCTTTAGCCAAACAAGTCGGAACTTCATTAACGACAAAAGTTTTCCCACCAAAATGTTCAATTCCAAATCCCAACTCTTGGAAAAACTCATTATTTTCTTCAATAATTTGAGATTCATCATGAGTCAATTCAACTGAAACAGGAACAAGCAGAGGTTGAATAGATTTTTTTTGACTTTCATATTGATTCATCAATTCTTCAAATCTTACTCTTTCATGACCAGCATGCTGATCAATCAAAATCAATTCCTCACCACGTTTAGCGATTATATAACAAGTCGAAAGTTGAGCGATCGCCTCCATTCCTTCAAATGGACTTCCTTCAGTTTCTAGTTTATTAAAATCTTGTTGAGATCTACCTTGAAACTCTGAACTAAAATCAACCTTTTCAGTTGCCGATGGATTAAAATTCATTTCAAAATTCCCAACTTTTTTCTTTGGAAATGAGAATCCACTTGGAGTTGAATTAAAGTTAGAATTTGCAAAACCATTACTTTTTGGCATTTGAAATCCTGGATTTTGAACATTTGCTACCTGCTGAATTTGAGAAACAGTTTCCTGAGACTTTTTCTCATCTGTAGGAAAGTTATCACTCATATATCGCCTTGATTCAGAATATCCTTTTGGAATTAAACTAGCTTTATCGAGTGCAGTTTTTACCATTCCATAAATAATTTTTAAAATCTCTTGTTGATTTTCAAACCTAATTTCCAACTTCCTCGGATGAACATTCACATCAATTAATTCCGTAGGAATATCAATATTCAAAAGAAAAACAGGTTTTTTATGCTCCATCAACATCGAATGATAAGCTCTTTTAATGGTATTAGCAAAAAGTCCGTGTTGGATAGGCCGTTTATTAACAAAGAAATACTGATGTTTACCAGAACTTCTTGAGATAGAAGGTTTACCAATAAAACCCTCAATTTTTAAAGTACTTGCTCCATAAAAAACTGGAAGCATCGCTTCTGAAGTTGCTTTACCAAAAACATCTGAAATTCTTGAAATAAAGTCAGTCACTTTAGGTAAATCAAAAACAACTTTGTCATTATGTATTAACTTAAAACTAATTTCATAATTTGCTAAAGCAATTGAATTAAGTAGGGAAGTGATATGGCTTAATTCTGTGCTAACTTTCTTCAAATATTTCTGTCTTGCAGGAGTATTAAAAAATAACTCTTTCACTTCAACTTCAGTCCCGGTATTCATCGCAAAATCAGTCACTTCTTGAGTCTTTCCTCCTTCACAACTAATCTCTTTTCCAGATATTTCTCCTTCAATTTTCGAGCGAATATTTACTTTTGCAACCGATGAAATACTTGCTAAAGCTTCACCTCTAAATCCCATAGTTCTAATCTTCCATAAATCCTTCTCATCATTAATTTTACTAGTCGCGTGCCTAGTTAAGGATAATTTTAAATCATCTTCCGACATTCCCTTTCCATCATCGCTTATTTTTATTAAATCAATACCGCCTTCACGTATTTCCACAATAATATTTTCAGCTCCAGCATCTAAACTATTTTCAACTAATTCCTTAACAACGCTCGCGGGTCTTTCCACAACCTCACCAGCAGCAATTTGGTTAATCAAATTTTCAGGAAGAATTTTTATCAAAGTCATATTCAAAATCTAAAAAAGCCAAAACAGAATAGACTCAATCTGAAAAATCTCCAAAAATTTCTCCTAGCGTTCCACTGTAATTATTCCAGAATCAGCATCAAATCGATATTCTGTATTTCTAGGAAAACTTACTTGAGATACAAACTCAGTAAAAAATTCCCGAGCAGCAACAAGATTTAGAAGTTTTGGATAGCCATTAACAATCTCAATTGGATAAGTTCTTACTTGAATTTCATCTTCAGTCAAATAAAGACCTAAAATCAAACCAGAAGAATTACTTGTTAGTTCATTAACTAATTTGTTGTCAGTTAAGAAATCACCAATTGAGTAAAAAATTAAAGTACCATCGTCGTATTGCATAGGTAGAACTTTATTAGTTAAACCTTGTCCAACAAATATATCAACTCCTTCATCTGTAAAATCACTTACAAACTCTTCTCTGTCTTCATTAATTTCGCCTCCATTAAATCCAAACTCTAGATAAACCAAGTCATTTCTATCATTCAACTCCTCTATCTCAGCAAGTTCTTCTTCATAATCGCCTTCGATATTTTCTATATAGCTACAAAAAGCTAAATTAAAACCATTTTTCTCAGTTTCAAAACAACCAGTTTCTTCAAAATCAAAAACTCTTAAATCGATTCCTTTAAAAAATCTAGCTTCCTCACTATCAAGATCTCTCAATTGTCCCAAAATTTCTGTATCATAATCAACCTCTGCAAATTCCCAATATTCATTAAAATTCAATAGGCTGGAGTCATAAACTTTCCCAGTAACAATCATAGAAAGTCTTCCAATATTGTCAGTCTTTCCCCCTTCATAAAAGGCAAAATAACCATGACTAGTCGACTCGTTGTTTTTCTCATCAATAAAGTCTTCAGAGTTCCCAAATTCAATAATCTCAGCTTCTGAGTAACCATGTTCATCCATTATTTTTAAAAACAGTTCTAGAGCAGAGCTCGAATCGACATCTAAATCTCGAATTTGTTCATAATCAAAACTCTCAACTACATTCACAGCAGTCAAATCATGAAAATCAGCAATATTTTTAGGGACAAAATTAGCAAAATTCGTTCCAAGCACAACCATCGTATCAGCCATGCCAATCTGATCATCAATCCATTTTTTTAGAATTACTAGATCGTCACTATGAATATCACCATTAATCATTATCGGTAGAACCTTTGCTCTAGGGAAAAACTGCATCAAGAACGGGGAATGGTTCGTAAAAACTTCATAGTTTTCAAAAATTTCATCAGTCGCATAAGCAATTTCTTTTTCTATCAATTCTTCAGCAAGCTTCGAGCTTTCATTCAAAACTCCACCAGGTGTCAAAAACATACATTTCTCACAAACTTCCACTAATTCATATCCAGCTTTTTTGGGTTCAGTTCCAAGAAAAATAATAAGCTCAGGATCTCTTACTTCAGCCAATCCTTTATAAAACTTCGTTAAATTTAAATAGGTTAATTGATCATTAGGCAAGATCACTCCTAAAGGAGAATCAGTAAATTCATAGTTATCATTCTCAGAAAAAATCCTTTCCCAAGCTTTCTGATCTTGGATTAGAGCTGATTCTAAGACGATCTCAGCCCTTTCAGGACTCGGTGGAAACATAAACACTAACAAAGTAACCGCAACGGCAACTAGCGTCATGCTAAGGAATATTAAAGACATTCGTTGATAGAGCTTCTTCTCTTTCTCTTTCCTAGAAATCTCAGCAATTTTTTCTTTATACTTAAATTCCATCCTCTTGATTAAGGAAATACAAAGTTAGATCGACACTTTCTTCAGTTCCATCATCAAAAAAAGCAGTAAAAGTGAACTCATTTGTGCCTACGAACAAGTTATTAAACTCAAAGTCCGCAGAATATGACAAGGTTGTGTCTCCATATTGAAAATTTTGCAAAGTATAAACATCATCAAATTCGATCATATTTCCACTTTCCTCAATGAATCCGCTAGCTTTTACAGTAATCTTTTCAACATTTGGTGAAACTTCCCCGATAAATTGAATTGGTCCCTCAAAAAAAGTCTCTTCCGAGCTTGGAGAATTAATCTGAATATAATTCTCACCATCATAATCTACAACGACTTCATCTTGATCGGTCTCTTCGCTTTCACTATCTGAATCTTCATCATTCTCCTCACTATTTTCCTCAATTTCTAAGTCTTCATCTTCAGTCTCTTCAATTTCAGAATTTTCATCTTCAGAACTTCCAACTAATCCCTCTGACTCCATAATTTCAATTTCTTCCTTAGTCATTCTAATAGAACCTTCTATTTCAGATTCTTGAGTGGTATTTTGCGAACACGCATTTAAGACTAACAAACAAAAAAATAATAATATCCCTGACTTCTTCATGTTATTTATTCAAAAATACAGACTCTATTCTAATCTAAATCCAATTTTTGACAAGAGAAATAAAATGAATTATA
>CAYNUR010000051.1:0-8175 GCA_964400435.1 uncultured Candidatus Peribacteria bacterium | reverse complement strand
CTGATAGTCTAAAAAAAGAAAATATCGAAGAAGTTTTTGGAGACATCTCAGATCTTCAAAAAGAAGAAATCCTTAAAGATAAACAAGTTAAATTCAAAGAAATTAATACAAGCTTTGGCAGAAATATCGAAAACTATCTGAATAATTCCAAACTAAAATCACAAGAAATCGTAGTTCCACTTTACGTTAAGCCTCCGGGAATTACTAAAAGTAAAAAATCAATTCTTAAATAAAAAAATGATTTACATTGTCTCAACTCCAATTGGTAATCTAGAAGACATTACTTTAAGAGCTCTTAGAATACTGAAAGAAGTCGACTACATCGCAGCTGAAGACACAAGGCACACAAAAATTCTTTTGAATAAATACGAAATCGAGTCACAGCTTTTGAGCTATCATTCACACAGTAGCCAGTCAAAAGTAGACAAAATCATCGAGTTAGCAAAAGAGGGGAATTCAATCGCCGTAGTTTCTGATGCTGGAACACCAGGTATTTCAGACCCAGCCTATTCATTAATTAGATCCGCTATTGAAAATGATATAAAACTAATTCCAATTCCAGGTCCATCAAGTTTGCTAACTGCAATAGTAGCAAGTGGATTACCCATGAACCAATTTGTTTATCTTGGATTCCTCCCACTCAAAAAAGGCCGCCAAACTTTATTAAAAAGTCTAGTAGATCAACCTAGAACAATTGTGCTTTTTGAATCCCCCCATAGAATATTAAAAACCTTGAACGATATTCTCGAATTCTTCGGCGACAGAAAAATTGTCATCGCAAGAGAATTAACAAAAATATACGAAGAATTCACTCGATCAACTGTTTCAGAAGCAATCGAAAAATTCACAGAGAAAAAACCAAAAGGAGAATTCGTAATTCTTATTGGTCCAGAAAATCTTAAGTAGAACTAAGGAGTAGTACTTAAACCTAAATTGCTCAACCAACTCAAATCATTTGTAGGAGGATAAGCATCAATTTTTTTCAATACACCTGCTGCAACAGTCGACTGAACAGTTACTGGTTCAAAATCACCAGGATAACTTGCAGCAGCTTCTTCCGAAAGTCCCAAAGTTAGTATAATTGTAACCGAAGGTTGATTTTGAACTGATGGTTCAGAAAAAGCTTTGTAAGGATCCTCAATTGGATTAATAATAAATTTCAAATCTTGGATATCACTAGCAAGAGGAGTAATCGGAATAAAGTAAGAACTCACAGGATCAAAAACAGTATCCAAATCTTTACGATGAGGAAGTCGTATTCCAAATTGAGTAACATCAGCCTGAGAATCGATTAGAGGATGTTGAACATAAGCAGACATGTCTTGCTGATCCCATTGATCATTACAATTAAATTCAGGATCACACGAGAATATATCCATAATTCCATTTTGATCTAAATCCATTCCACTCATTCTCAGTAAACCAATCGCATGATCATTTGTATCAGTTCTTTTTCTACCAAGGATTGTTTTTTGAGTCCCCGTGCTATCGATCAAATATAATTCATTAAAAACATTGTTTGTATTTGCACATAAAGTCCCACCTGGATCATCGCAAAAAGCATTAGAAGAATCCGAATCACTAGCTCCAGAATTAAAAGGATTTTCACCAGTATTTATGTCAGCAGATAAATTGTATACAACTTCACATTCAGGATCTCCTGGAACAATCGATCTCTCCGGGAAGCTACATTCAGCCCCCAAATTATCTGGATTCACAGTCACTGGTCCAAAAAGACTTTTTCCAGGAGCATAAAATCTACTCGAATAAGCACCGTAATTAATTCCATAATAAATTGAGTCGACAACATTTTGATTGAAATATTCTTCATAATCGATAGTTCCAGCTTGAATCTCATTAGTTAATTGTTGAAGAATAATTCTAGCATCTTGGAAGAAAGCATTCTGAATTGAACTTTTTTTCTCAACTTGAACTACATCAACCAGAATATTGCTTGAAATAACTGCAACGATCGCAAAAATAGAAACGGCAACGAGCATTTCAACTAAAGTAAAACCTTTTTTTATTCTTGAAATTGTCATTTACTAAAAATAATTAAACATTGTAATTCGACGAGTAATATTTCTTTCTTGAGAACCATCAAGCCATTCAACTTTTACTTCAAGTACAGCATAACTACTTGTGACTTCTAGAAAATTTATTGAACGATAGTAAGGAGAAACTTCATCAGCAGTTCCACTAGTTTCATAAACACCATCAGGACTTAAATAAAGTCTAAAACCTTCCATAGTTCCGCTATAATTATTCAAATCTAAATCAACACCACCCGGCCCTTCTTCAAGTATCCATTCACCATTCCATACACGGGGTACATATTCGGTTCCATTAACTTCGGCAGGAAAGTTATCAGTGCTGTCACATGGATTTTTATAATCAACATCTAACCAACATTCAGCAGTATCAGTATAATTTAACCAGTTAGAATTCCTTACGCTTTTTACAGCCTCAAGTCCTTCAGTCGCTAAGTTTTGAGCAATTAAATAACCTTTTGAAAGTCTGGTAGTTTGCACAGCGTTTGTAACAATTGAACTTAAAATTATTGCACCAGTTGCCATCATTGCGACAGAAATAAGTGCTTCAGAAAGTACAATTCCTAATTTATTTATTTTTAACATGGTGATTCGGTAAATTCTTCAGGTAGTCCAGCAACTTGAAAAATAACTAAAAATCTTTCAAGCGGATCATCATCTTGTTCCTCAAAATATAATGAAATAAATTTATCAAACTCTTTAGAAACCAAAGTCGGTCCTGCAGCATTTTTCGTATCCTCGAAAACAGTAAATTCTCCAGTTCCCCGATCATAATAAACCTCTACAGGAAGTGTTAATTTATTACATGCAGAATCAAGTGGCATCAACATATATTCATTAGTATCGAAAGAAAAATCTTTATCAGCCAAAAAAACTTCCGAACCATCTATTTCATAAGGCTCACCGAGATCAGCAAAAACACGAATATAGTTATTAGCCATCACAATTCCATAACGATCGACATCAACCATATTACCACCATCATTTATCTGAGCATTTGTTACTGCAAAATTACGTGCAGTCACTAAACTAG
This sequence comes from uncultured Candidatus Peribacteria bacterium, assembly GCA_964400435.1. Lineage (GTDB taxonomy): Bacteria > Patescibacteriota > Gracilibacteria > UBA1369 > LOWO2-01-FULL-3 > CAYNUR01. The sequence continues at coordinate 5,091 of CAYNUR010000051.1, read as the reverse complement.
ATTGCACATTCTTGAAATTAGACAAAAAATTAAAAGTATCACTAGTCTGAACCAGCGAACTAAGGGCAACAACACCAAGCAAAGCAATAACCGCAACAACCATCAAAACTTCCGCAAGTGTAAAACCACCTTTATTTGAATGAGAGGAATAGTGCATAGCTACATCTTACTTTTCTCTGGGAATTGTTGCAATGTTTCTAATGAAACTGATAAAAACCTATCTTTTCAACAAAGAAACTCTGTGATATTTTTGACTAGTCAGAAAGCTCCAGGGCACTAATTAAAGGAGCAGCCGACCCTCTCATTCCAAAAATATGGGCAAAAGATTTACCACAAATAGTCTTAAAAATGACCAAAGAGGCCTAATCACTGTAGTGGCTTTAATAATTTTCAGCTTACTAAGTGTTTTTGGAATAATCGTTCAATCAACAGTAATTGATACTTATAGAAATATAAGAAATATCAACAATTATTACGCAGCAAGAGATTTAGCGGATTCACTGACGGAGTACCTCCAAGCTGAACTAAATAGTCATGAATCAGGATTCAACCAAGATATTAATTGTACCTACTCAAACGGTTCACCAGTCACAGGCAGCGACTCATTGATATGTAAAGGTGACGGAATACTTGACCTGATGCAGTCATACGAAGATGTAGAGATAGATTTAGAAATTGTCGGAAGAGGGTTAGCAGAAGAAACATTAAAAGTCTGCGGAGGAGCAGGCGGAAGCTTAAGCATCCTTTTCGGCGGTGCACCATGCTATATCACACCAAAACCAGGAACAGGAACAGCAGGAGCAAGATGCAGCATCTACGAACCTGACTACGAAGCAACAACCAGCTCAACTGACGTCATCCCAACAAATCTAGCCGGAGGAAACTACAACGAAATAGCCCAAATCGACTACTCATGCAACTGGAACAAACTCCAATTCGGAAGCTCAGTAACTGAAGGAGCAGTAATTCCACTATTCTACGACGACGGAACAAACATCGTAAGTCCATTCTACGACGACGGCAGCGGAGCAAACAACGACTTCTTCGTCCTCAGAATGCGAACCCCATGCTTACCTTGCGTCTACGAAGACCGAGATCTAAGCCCAGGAATAAACAGACTTTGTACCCTAGGACAAGACAACACAGTCTGCACCGATGACGAACGATATGAATTGGAAGATGAATTAGATGGAGATCAGGTGGTTGTGCAATGGCAGATTAGTGGGATTTGTGATGATGGGAGGGATTGTACGGTGATTCCTTATTTAAAGATGACAACACAAGGTAACTATGAAGATAAATTCTCAGGAATCACTGATAAAATTATTAATGAAAATCAATTTGCAGGACATACTCTTGGTGATAATATAGCAATTTTTTTAGATAGTCCTGGCTTGAATTTTTTTGATGCAATTCTTTCAAGTGGAAATTTCGAAAGATCTACATTCTATTCTTTAATCAGATCCATCCAAAAGCCTGCACTTACAATTGCGTTAAATGATGCCCTAATTTCTGATAATAACGAAGCTATTCCATATTTAGAGTACCAAATCATGAGCACTCAACCAATTTCAGATTCAAAAGCTGAAATCTCAGCAACAATTAATGTAAACGGAAATATTTTTCAAAAGACACTTTTCAAACAGGAAGAAAAACCATTAGTAGACTTTGCAATTCAGAATTAAAAACTTGACAAATTTGCTTTTGTAGTGAAACAATACTAGCTATCTAGATAACCTAAGCCCCATGAAACCAGAAAAATCAATATTTACAGAAAAAAGACACCTTAATAGGGTAAAAGAAAATTTAGGTGGTGAAAAAAGTTTAGATATGATTGTTCAAGGAGAAAATCTTGAGCAAATTCAACAACCATTAGACAGAGAAGAGGTCGAGATTTTAAATGATATGAGAAAAGTCACAGCCGCACATGAAATTGGAGGATCAACCTTGTTAGAATTAGATAATTCAGGTCAAAAAGAATACATCAAGATTCCAGTTGAAAAAGCTGAAGTGGCAAAAGAATTAGGACTTCAAGCTAATAAAGAAGGAGAAATTACTGCAAACGGTCAGACTTTGGCAAGTTTAACTAGATATTTATCTCGAACAAAAATCGGACAATTCATGTTAGCTGCATTAGCAATGGCGGCAACATTTTCAACTATGACAGGTTGTGATGAGTCAGGAATGGAGAAGCCAGCTGAAAGCTCATCATCTAATCCTGATAATTTAAGAACAAATAAAAAAGCTTTAACGTCAACAAATCAATTAGATAATCTAGATCACAACCAAGTCCAAGAAGCTTGTTGGACTCAAGATGGTGATTTTCAGCCTTTTGCGTTCGAGATTAATAAACCTGGTACAGGTCTAGTAACAATTGTTGCATTTGAACGTGACGTAGGAGGTGGGTTTAGACCATATTATGTTGAAGGTAGTTCAATTTTAGATGCTCTTAATGGTACTACTTGTCCAACTCCACAAGAAATTCAAAATATTCCATCAGGAAATCTCCATGTTATTGAATACGATCTTAACTCAGGAAGATTAATATATGATGTTAGTGGTTTAAATTTTCTTTCAACAGCACCTCCACAGTATAATGGAGGTCTACTTGAAATCGACATTGCAAGTGCAAACAGTATTCCGGGAAATTTGGGGACAAATTACTTAGAAGTTGATAGTACAACCAATCCATCTCGCCTCCTAATTGATAATTTAGGTGATGTTCATGAAGTATTTACTGACGGCAATGGCTATAGCAACTTAGGTTTTCAAGCAGACAACTGCGGAATCCCTACCCCAGTAATAAACAACTCAACCCCAAACTCAGTCTACACATATATAGGAACCCAATTCTCCTCACCAGGAGGTCTCGACAAATGCGAACTAGCCTATGCTCCAACTGAATCAGGAGTTGCAGGATCAGTAAACAGAATCCTTTCTCTTTACCCAAAAAGACTAAAAGGTGGTCCATCAGTATACGATGATGGAAATACAGAAGTATTAATGTTCCACGCTGAAACAAACCAAACAACAGATGATTCAAGAATCCACTTCATAGAAATCCCCCCAGAAGCAGGAGGAATCTGCGGAGACAATAACGTAGACACAGGAGAAACCTGCGACGACGGAAACACAGTTACAGAAGAATGTAACTACGGAGAACAAAGTTGCCAAGTCTGCGATGACAGCTGCCAAGAAGTCACAGGAGCAACCTCATATTGTGGAGACAACAACATTGATTCATCAAACGGAGAAACCTGTGACGACGGAAACTCAGTTACGGAAGTCTGCGTATATGGAGAAATCAGTTGCCAAGTCTGTGATGACACATGCCAAGAAGTCCCAGGAGCAACGTCATATTGCGGAGACAACAACATTGATTCATCAAATGGAGAAAGCTGTGATGACGGAAATACAACTCCAGGAGATGGATGTGATGACACGTGCCAAACAGAAACAGCAGATTGCGGAAACAACATGGTAGAATTCGGAGAAACTTGTGACGACGGAAACTCAGTTACAGAAGTTTGCGTATATGGAGAAATGAGCTGTGACGTATGTAATGACATCTGCCAAGAAGTCCCAGGAGAAACATCATACTGCGGAGACGGACAATTTGATATGGCCAATGAATTCTGTGAAGGAGCAAACTGTATCGGATGTATGGAATGTGCTCCAGACCACAATGTTTCAGGCGGAGTATGTGTAGATGCCTCAGAAGTCTGTGGAAACGGACAAGTGGCAGGCGGAGAAGTTTGTGATACATTTGATGATCCAAACTGTGTTGATTGTACATCATGCGTACCAAATTTCGGTCCAGAAAACGGAGTATGTGTAGAGTTAGAGTATTGTGGTGATTTAGAAGTAAACAACGGAGAATTCTGTGATGATTTGAACTGTAATGAAACATGTACAGCCTGTGTGAATGGATTCGAATTAGAAGGAAATCTGTGTTTAGAAGTAGTTGAGACACCAGAAGTAACCTTCGACACAAGTTGTGAAAGTGATCTATATGCTAATGAAAGAATAAATGTACTTTCACTAATTGATTCAGAAAATCCATACAAAATCACAAGTTGTGACGGACAAAAATTCACAGTATGTGGACAAGGAGTAATGGAAATTGAGGTACACGAAGGATATACCCCAATTAGATTTGAAAACAGAGGAGAACAAGATCCAAATGACCCAACAATTTTCTCAGAAGAAGATGGTTGTTTCACATTAGTAAAACCAACAAACGAAGGACTAAATCCAACAATGGTAGAAGATATTGATAATTTCTTCGATGCGGAACAAGATCCAAATTCTCATCTACCACTAGACCAACCACAAATCGAATTAGGATTTGAATACGGTGATGGTACATATGGAGTTTTAGGTTTAAGTGGTACTAGAGTTGAAATGAACGTAAAAAGAAATATTTCAATGGTTATGCAGGAAGTGAAAGGTGAGGTAACAGAAGATCTAGTAACAAGTACAAAAATTGATGCAAATGGTGTGGTTCAATACTCTATAGTGCACAGAGCTGGAACAGAATCAGCTCTGATCAATTACGATGAAAATGGACCAGCGAGGCCAGACCTACCAGGAGAAGACGTTGACGCAGGTAGTGACGTTGGATCAGATATTCAAAATCCAGATGCTGGAGAAATGAACGATGTATATGGTCCAGATGCTGGTTCAGACATTGGAGTTCCACCAGAAAGCAAAAATGATCCAGACGATTGCGGATGTAGCAGTCTATCTGGAAAAGAAAGCTCACCAGGTGCTCCTGCAGGACTTGCACTAGTCTTTGCAGCAGCAGTAGCAGCAACTCTCAGAAGAAGAAAGCAAGGGCAAGGTGAAACTTCTAAGAAGTAATAACTTCCAAAAATTGACAAAGCGGGTTCGTCTATACTATCAAGAAGAACCCGCTTTTATAGTGAAACAATACTAGCTATCTAGATAACCTAAGCTCCATGAAATCAGAAAGATCAATATTTACAGAAAAGTACACCTTAATAGGGTAAGAGAAAAAATATAATAGTTGGGAGAAAAATGGAGTAAATTCAAAAGCTATTAGTTAGGTAATTTAAATACTATTATATG
>CAYNUR010000050.1:0-8199 GCA_964400435.1 uncultured Candidatus Peribacteria bacterium | reverse complement strand
CACTCATATTATAAGAAACTCTTTGTCTTTCATATTTTTTTACAAAAGCTTCATTTCTCTGAAATCTTTCAGTTAAATGACTTTCAGCAATTCGCAATTCTCTTGCTAGAGCTCTCTGAAGACTAGGATTATCAATTTCCAAGATTTGACCGTCGATTCTATCTGCAAAATTAGAAATTGCTATTCCTGCAGAGAAATATTCATTTCTAGCTTTATGTAGTTGTTCAATTTCAAAATCGAAAGCACCTCCAGCAAGATATTCATCATTCATTTCAAACCAAGTGGTTTGTTGCTTTGTACCATCTTCACCTTTGTAATCAACAACTCGAGCACCATCTTGATTTTTTACAAAATTATAAATAAACCCTAGCTTAATTTTTTTGGTTCTTAATTCAGAAAAGTCTCCTCTCCAATGAAGTTTATCAATTTCTTCAAATAAGGCTTTCAACTCATGGTAGCTGAAGTCAGTCGCTCTTTCATAAGTATTACTGAGTTCTTGAATGCATTCTTCTTCAGTTAATCCACGAAAATTAACCAAGTTTTCAAATCTAGAACGAGCAATTTCAAATTCATTATTCTCATAAAACCTTGGAAACTCCCGATCAAGATCCCGTGAAGTCAAACCATCTTCAAAGTCTTTCATCTGATCAATTAACAAGTCTTTCACTTCCTTAGATCGACTCATTTTTGAGACATGCCCCACAAGTGAATTTACAAATTGTTTAAACCTAGCTTCTCTCAAATTATAGATTTCTCTTAACTTGATTATCTGGTTTGCATCTTCCATTAGCTGGCTTTCACCAAAACTTCCAGAATAAATTAAGGCATCATTATTTTTCACTCTAGCTGACATTGCAGCTACAAGTTCAATTTTCAAACTTGAAATATCTGCAACAGTAAAAAAAGTATGCGGCAAAGAATGATATTTGAATTTATCAAACTCAACACTTCTTGGAGTTAATCTCTCTAGAAGTTCGACAATTCTTTCAAAAGTTTCGACATTCGGAGAGTCTGAAAGAAAGTCAAAAGCAATTCTAAATTCATCAATTAAGGCAATCTTATCTGGCATCCTTTCGTATAGGTCTTCATAATAGATTCCATCAGTATTTAGTTTTTGAGCTTCATCAAAAATGCCAGGCTTCATTTCTTCTGCTTCCTCCCGAGTAGTACGAACAAGAATCTTACCACCTTGTTCTTTTTCACGATCTGAATAAGAGATTGCTTCATTAACCCTTTCTAAGTCTTCTAGGTTACGAATTTGTTGCCTAGTCCCATCTCTAGCTTCAAAAATTACAACTCTTGCCAACGGATCAATCTGTTCAGCTTCTATTTGATCAAGTTCCCTGAATCGTAGTTTTCCAATTTCCTTATCAAGTTTCTTTCTTCTTTTTCCAATTCTTTCAAGCTTTGCAACATTGATTTCAATGGTTCTAAGAGAAATCTCCAATCCTGATTCAACGATTTCTGTGTCGTTAAGTTTATCTCTATTTCGAAAAAATCTTTCATTTCCAGGAATTCTTTGCAAGCTCATTTATTTAATTTAAAGAGTGCAGCATTCTAATGTAGGTATACTTTTTGTCAATCAGTGTTTGACAATTTAAATAAAATCATTATTTTACAGTGCTGTTTTTTGAGCGCAAGAAGTCAGAGATTGGCTTGCTGAAGGCTCAGCAGTGTGATCACTGACAACCCACCCACCACCACGGAAGGAGAGAAATTAGATGACCAAAAACAAAAATAGTCACGGGACACTTAGTGTCCCCCTGGGCGAGTTAAGCCTGGACAAAGAAGAGGCAAGCGATCTCCTCGATGCAAGGCTCAAACGTGCAAGCGTTCGGGCTGCAGCTGTCAGAAAAGAGCCACGCCCAGCAAATAGCTGGGCTAAAGACGCTTTCTCGGATTCCCCAGCTGGCACCATGGTCGATCCTAGTTCTGGGACTATCGTTCTTGGGGAACTAGACCTAGAAGATGATGGTGAGCAACTTCGTCATGGAGCAAAAGGTCGATCCTCGGGCATCGTCATCAACATGCCCAAGGCCAACAAGGTTCCTCTAGACAAAGAGAGTGCACCAAGGCTCGGTGCTGCACCTCATCGTCAGGCGCCACCTCGGCCAGTTTCAAACAAGGTGGTCAACGACGACTTGCGTATCTGGTTTCCAGTTGCAGGTCTCATCGTTCTGATCGTCTTGGGTGTCATTCTTGCCATCGCTCTCTAGGTGAGAGGTGGAGTGATCAGAATGTTCGGAACCACTTCTATAAGTAGGAACTGAACAACTTCAAACCCCAGCTTGAAAAACAGCTGGGGTTTTCCACAATAATTAAATAGCACCACCGCATGGTACCCGAGAAGCTCCAGCTTCAAGTAGTACACCAAAAAGTGCTTGACAATACTTCGTCGACCTCTAAAATGAACTCCGTTTCTAAAGAATTACTGTTTAAACCCGAACAACTTGCTAAAAATCAGACTTTCTCGCACTGGTAAGAAAAAACAACCAAGTTTCCGTATTATTGTTCAAGAAAAATCTGCTGCTGTAAAAAGTGGTAAGGTTGTTGAAAATCTTGGTTATTATTTACCAACAGCGAACCCAAAGGTATTAAATGTAGACTTAGATAGAGCTAAATACTGGATTGAAAATGGTGCACAGCCATCAGATTCAGTTGCAGTTCTACTTAAAAATGAAGGAGTTTCAGGACTAGAAAAGTTCATCGCTCCTAGAAATAAAAAAGCTAAGAAAAAGAAAGCCGTAGAAGAAGAACCAGCTGCTCCAGCACCAGCTGCACCTGCAGAAGAGCCTAAGGAGGAAGCTCCAAAAGAAGAGGCTCCAGCTGAAGAAAAAGCACCAGAGCCAAAAGCAGAAGAAGCACCTGCCGAAGAAAAAAAAGAAGAAGCTTCAGAATAACAAAATCTCATTAACCTAAAAAAACATGCACGACGACATGATGAATGAAGAAACAAACGAGTTTGCAGATAAGGAATTTGTTGAGTACGTAGTTAAACAAATAGTAGACAATCCAGATGAAGTTGTTGTTGATAGAAAAATTGATGAAATGGGAGTTCTTCTAACTCTAGAAGTGAATAAAGATGACATGGGGAAAATTATTGGTAAAAGTGGACAAACTGCAAAAGCACTTAGAATTCTACTAAGAATAATTGGTTCAAAATATAATGCTAGAGTGAACTTAAAGATTGTTGAACCAGGAGAAGAGTAAGAGTATAATCACTACAAAGTAGATCGAACTCTAAACTCAATTCTATGGCAAATCAAAATTTTATAAGTGAACCAGGAGGTGGAAGTAAGTCGATTGTTGAAAGTGCACAAAACTATGAAGTACTAGAAATAATCAATCGAGGTCTTGCTTGGGCAATTATTGCCGCAGGATTTCTATCTGTAGTTTTCATTTTCGTTGGGGGAATTTCCTTCATTCTCTCAGGTGGACAAGAGGACAAAATCAAGTCTGCAGTTAGCACAATTAGATATGCAATTATTGGATTGATCATTACAATTCTTGCAACAGTAATAATTGGTGCAGTCGGAAAAGCCCTTGGTCTAGATGTAATCAGGTATATTAACTTCGGTGACATAATCGATACGATTACTCAAATTACTTCAACAAGCGACGACAATATCCGAAGCTTGAACTAGAAATAGAAAAAACAATAAAATAAAATCCTCACTTCGGTGGGGATTTTTAGTTTCTTAATTATTTAAAAGATTTTATTCCCTGTCTCACCAAGTGCTTCCAGTCATAAGGAAATTTGAAGGTCTCTACTGCTCTAACAAGAGCAGCAAATATCGCCCAAACACAATTGTCACTATAAATAAAACAATTTCCTGATTCACGATTTGGATTATAGTCTTCCAATCCAGCTCTTTTAGCACTCACTGGAATAGTTCCATGCATCAGCATTTCTTCAACATCATTGAAATCAAAAGTCAGAGCTATATCAGCTGACTCTAAAAGTATTTTTCTATTAGTTCTACTATAGTCCAAGTTTTTCACATGAGAAAAATTATCACCAATCACTTCCCCATCAGACAAAATAACTACTTCAACTCCTAGGGCTTTTGTGCCCTCAAGAATGTTTCTTAAAGCTAAATCGCTATTTTCGTTCAATTCCTCATCAAGAAAAACTGCTAAAAGAGGCTTTTTCTCAGAGATTGAAATCTTTTCTGAAAGCTTTTTTTTGCTTATTTTTTTTACTTCCAGAAATTCGGACATAGATTTTTCAGGCATATTTTTGTTTTTGTTATTAGATCATAATACCCTATACTAAGCTAAAAGTCGAGATTCTACAGCTTGACGATACTCAGAATTATTATCTTTCTTAATTTTTATTTGTGGAAAAACTTATTCTAATTGACGGAAATTCTATTTTGCACAGGGCTTTTCACGCTTTACCTCCTTTTAAAACATCAAAAGGAGAAATTACAAACGCAGTATATGGTTTTTCTTCAATGCTTTTGGGAATTATGAATAATGAAAAGCCAGACTACATTGCAGTAGCTTTTGATATGAGAGGTCCAACATTTAGACACAAAGAATATAAAGAGTACAAAGCAACTAGAACAAAAGCACCAGACGAACTCTATTCCCAAATCCCAAGAATTAAAGAAGTTGTAATGACTTTTCAAATCCCCATTTTCGAAATAGAAGGTTTTGAAGCAGATGATCTATTAGGGACTTTAGCCAAACAAGCCGAAGAAGAAGAAAATTTAGAAACATATATTCTAACTGGAGATAGAGATGCTCTTCAATTAGTTTCCGAAAAAACTAAAGTTATCGCACCTATAAAAGGAATTAACACAACAAAAGTCTTTGATCCACAGGCTGTATTGGAAAAATATGGAGTGACGCCTGAGCAAGTGCCAGACCTTAAAGGTCTTCAAGGTGATAATTCTGATAACATCAAAGGTGTAGCTGGGGTAGGTCCAAAAACAGCAAAAACTTTGCTACAAAAATACAAAACGGTTGAAGGAATTTATGAGCATATTGATGAATTAAAAGGTAAAGTTAAAGAAAATTTAGTAAATGATAAAGAAAGCGCCTTTTTAAGTAAAAAATTAGCAACAATTGTTCTCGATGCTCCAAAAAAGTTAGATCTTAACGAATGTAAAACTCACACCTACGACCGTGAAAAAATTGAAGGTCTCTTCGCTGAATTAGAATTCAGTTCGCTAATTAAAAAGCTTCAAAAATTCGACACTCATTATTCTAAGAAAAAACTTGAAGACAATCCCAACCAGGCAAGTCTATTCTAAATAGTACAAACTTAAAACATACTCTTGACAACCTCGCAAGTTTTACTATAAGTTAACCCTCTTAATCAGCAACTTATCAATTTTTACAAAATAATTTGTACCAAAATGACATTTCTTGTAAGATCGATAGGAAAGCTGAAAAACTGCAATTAAATTATTTTTTTTATGGCTAGATCTAGAATAGTCGCAAGTCTTGATATCGGAAGTTCAAAAATACGTACTGTTGTTGGTATCCAAGACGATGATTCACCAATTCCAAATATTATCGGTATCGGAATTGCTCCTTCAACTGGTTTAAGAAAAGGAGCTGTTATCGATGTTGAAGAAACAATAAATAGTATTACTTCATCTCTTGAAGATGCTGAAAGAATGGCAGGAGAGCCAATCAACCACGTATTCCTAGGAATCGGTGGCAACAACATTGAATCAATTAATAGCAAAGGCGTTATTGCTGTTTCACAATCTGAAAACGAAATCTCGGAAGAAGACGTGGATCGAGTTCTTGAAGCTGCTCAGGCAGTAACAATCCCAAGTAACCGAAGAATCCTTAGAATTATTCCAAAAACATTTACTGTTGATGAACAAAAAGGAATCAAATATCCAGTTGGTATGACAGGTATCCGCCTAGAAGTTGAAACACATATCGTAACTGGTTTTGAGCCAATTATTAAGAACTTAGAAAAATGTGTGCTTCAATCAGGAGTAGACATTGATGACATTATCCCAACATGTCTAGCACCTTCAGAAGCTGTCTTATCTAAGAGGCAAAAAGAACTTGGAGTAGTCGTAGTAGACATCGGATGTGGAGGAACATCAGTTTGTGTATTCGAAGATGGGGCAACAATTCATACAGCAGTTATCCCAGTTGGTGGAGAAAATGTAACTAACGACATCGCAATCGGGCTAAGAACCTCTATAGATACAGCAGAAAAAGTTAAAATTGAATACGGAAGTACAATTCCAGAAGACGTAAACGATAGAGAAACAATTGATTTATCACTATTAAGCAAAATCGATACACACTTAGTTTCAAAGAAACAAGTGGCAGAAATTATTCAGGCAAGATATCACGAAATTTTTGTTTTAGTTAAAGAAGAGCTAGCAAAAATTAATAGAGATGGAATGTTACCTGCAGGAGTTATTTTAACTGGTGCAGCTGCAAAAATCCCTGGAGTGATTGATTTGGCACGTGAAACATTAAACTTACCTTCTCAAATTGGATTCCCTCAGAATTATGATGGAGTTGTAGACAAGATCGATGATCCTGCTTATGCAACTTCAATCGGGCTATTAATCTGGGGATCAAGATTCGAAACAAGATCTCATGGTGGTTTAAGTTTAAGAGGATTAAACCTCAAGAAAAAGCTAAGTGGAATTTCTTCTTGGTTTAAAAAGTTAATGCCTTAAATAGCTTGACACCAAAAAGATTTGCACGTAATAATGACAGTCCAACTGAAATTCAGGGCATATCAGAAACACTAAATATATAGGCATCAAATACATTATTTACCACCAGAACCATGAATATAGGTGATCAAGACCTTAAAAATTTGTTCTCAAATAAAAAAAGAGAAACAGGTAATCATTCGGGTATACCTAGTTCAAAAGCCGTAGAAGTTACTCAAGATATTACACCAGTTGCTAACATTAAAGTTATTGGAGCTGGAGGTGGTGGTGGAAATGCGACTAATCGAATGATCAAAGCTGGTCTTAAAGGTATCGAATTTATCGCAGTAAATACAGATTCACAAGCGCTTTATCACTCAGAAGCGCCTTTAAAAATTAATATTGGAAAAGCAACAACAAGAGGACTTGGAGCAGGAAGTAATCCAGATATTGGTAGACAAGCAGCAGAAGAAAGTATTGATGAAATCAAAGAAGCTATCGAAGGAAGTGATATGGTTTTTATCACATGCGGACTTGGTGGAGGAACAGGAACTGGTGGAGCACCAGTAATTGCTAATGCAGCAAAAGAAATGGGAATCCTAACGGTTGCTGTTGTAACAAAACCATTTAGTTTCGAAGGTTCAAGAAGAAAAAGCCAAGCAGACGAAGGACTAGAAAACCTGAAGAACAAAGTAGACACGCTTATTACAATTCCAAACGACAAAATCCTTTCACTAATTGATAAGAAAACTCCATTAAATGACGCTTTTGCTGTTGTTGATGATGTTTTAAGGCAAGGTGTACAAGGTATCGCAGATCTAATTACAGTACATGGAATGATTAATGTGGATTTCGCTGATGTTAAAACTGTCATGGAAAATGCTGGTTCAGCATTAATGGGTATCGGTTACGGAACTGGAGAAAGCAGAGCTGCAGAAGCTGCAAAAGCTGCAATTGAAAGTCCATTACTTGAAATGTCTATTGATGGAGCTAAAGGTGTTCTATTCAACATTACTGGTGGAAATGACTTAAGTATGTTCGAAGTTGATGAAGCAGCAAAAGTTATCACTGAAGCAGCAGACCCTGAAGCAAATATTATTTTCGGTACAGTTATTAACGATTCATACACTGGAGAAGTTAAGATCACTGTTATCGCAACTGGATTTGATTACAAACAAAACGAAGGAAGTTTGGTTAGACCAAGATCTGCATTTAGTGGAGCTCCAAAATCAGTAGGAGCAAATAATGCAGTAAATTCAAATTCAAAACCTGATTCAGGAAATATGCCAATTAAACACAGTGATAACGAATTAGATATTCCTGCTTTCATTAGACAAAAGATGAATTAAGAGAAAAACAAATTTAGGTGCTACTCTGACACCACAGAGTTTAAGACCTCCGCAAGGAGGTCTTTTTTTAGAAAAAATTTAAAGATTGATAATCATAGTTTGCTACCCTCCCCGTCGGGGGCAAAAATTTTTTTGATTTCATAATTATTTAAAAAAAACTTTAAGAAATTTTAATATTTCGCTGTTAATAATAAGATTAATAT
>CAYNUR010000049.1:0-8283 GCA_964400435.1 uncultured Candidatus Peribacteria bacterium | reverse complement strand
ATACTTGTTCCAGTAATAAAATCAACATCTATCCCATTTTCTTTAAGTACTTCAAAGAATCCTAAATGCAAACATCCACGAATTCCTCCACCACCTAAAACTAAACCTAAGCTATTCTCCTTTTTTGAAATTTTATCCTTAGGGATTTTTCTGTAATCGCTACCCAAATATTGATCAAAAACACTTTTATCTTCACTCGAAAAAAGGCGCTTTTTCTTTTTAGAAAATAAGATTTTAAAGTTTCTTTTGTATTTCTGCATTCTCATTTTATCTTTAGCCTTCGCTCGAATTACTTTCACCAAGTTATCATCAGGATCCCTCTCCGCTAGACGATCACAAATATCGACAACTTCAGAATATTTTCCTTCCTGGATCCACATTCCCATTAATTCAATAACCGTTTGTTTTTCCCTTTCACCAATCTTCGAAGGCCTAGCTTCTTCTTTTGGAGTAAAAACTAAATAGGATATTTTTTTCTGACTTAAATAAAGAATTGATAAAAAAGCCATGAACAGAATCGCAACTGCAAATCCTGTTTTGTTTATCTGCAGCATACTTCTAAATCCAATATTGAAAAGAATAGCAATAAATAAACCAATCAAGATGCTGCTAATTTGAAAAATTGTATCTCCCTCTAGTCTAAATATCTTTTTAATAAAACTAGAAACAGGTCGTTTCTTTCCCATCGAGTCATCCATCGCTAAAAGCGGATTCCCAAATTTCCCAATCGCATAATAGTAGGCTACAATCGCCGAAAAAAGCATGTGTGATGCCGTGATAAAGAGTGATTGAATAACAAAGTCTCCAAAGAAAGTCTCAAATCCTCCTTGATTAACTAAGACTAAGAAGTAGAAGATATTTTCTGTAAATGCAAAGCCTAGAGATGCCGCAAGGATTAAGAGAATTGCTTGATGAATATTTTTTATTTCTACCTTCCAAAGGCTCAAGTTTGCCAAGCTTAAAAACTTAGCAACTTCAGTAAAAAAACCAAGAGCAAATAAACTCAAAGCAATAGATAGTCCAGTATTTGAAACATAGTTTCCAAAACTAAAAATATTAGTCCCTTCCACAACCCAAAAATACTGAATTGCCAAAATCGGAATTACAAAAACTACTCCAAACAAAAAAGCTTTTTTCAATTCTGAACTGTCACTTCCTTCTCGCCTTTTTATTAAGCTTGCCCAAATCAGGATAGGAATCAAACTTAACAAGAATGCCGTAGACATTCTCACACCAAAGCTTTCTAAAAAACTGAACATGATATTTAATAATGCAATCCTTAGATTATAGCATTAAAAAGCCCTTTTTGGCAAGGTTGAACGTTGTGGAATTAAATATGGTTTATCCTGAATTACTAATTACACGAGAATTAAATTCATCTACCAAATCATGAGTATCTTGATTTGCTCTATAGATTTGATATGAAGCTGAAATTCTGAATAAATCACTTTTGATTTTCTCATTTTCACCAATCATTTTTTCAATTTGCGCCCAGTCAATCCCTTGGTTTGCTCTTATTCTATGAAACTGGCTAACCAGGAGATCTCCATCTACTTCTACTCCATTGGCGTCAAAGATTTCTTTCAAAGTTTGTAAATCTCTTGCCTCGAGTTCACGGAATTTTCTTCTATCAGCATCTGACAACAGATCTGGTGTTTTGCTTGCTGCTTCAGACATGTGAAGTAATTATTAGTAAATGTTTATCATGCTATTCTTATACACTTGTCAACTTGACAGGTCAAGAAATATAAATGCTAAATCATAAAATTGATTGGTCGATCTCTAACATCCAATTCGGTAATTCTTTGTTGATCGTTATTCTTTTTAATTGCCGACCAAACTCCCTCAGAAGTTTGTAGAATATCAATAAGCCTAACGATTCTTTCTCTGTTTTTTTCCACAATTCGATTAACCGGCGCACGATGAAACCTCAAATTATCAATAAATTTAGCAATTCTTAATTCTGATCTACGGGCAAGTTCATCAATTCTTTGATTTAATTTTTCTCTATCCTCTAGCTCAGTTGGTAAGTCAATTATAGCTGCAATTTCATCTCCACCAGAACAGTTCAAAGTGGCTCCAGTTGCTTCAACTATATCTCTATCAACTTTTCTCAAGTGTTCTGATCCACCATCCTCTGCTGCCAATTGTTCAAGATAAAAATCTTCTCCCATTTCCTCAACAAATCTTTCAACACGACCTCTTACTAATTCAATTTTTTCACGTTTTGTACCATTTCCATTTTTAAATCTTTTTTCCAGAACTTCCTTTATCCATTCTTCCATCAGTCGAATATTTTTTACCCCAAAACCGATATGATCACAGTTCAAAATTATTACTCCATCTTTATCGTCTTCCTCAGTATCTGTTACTAGTTTTTTAATCATCGATCGAATGTTTCCAGTTATTCCTTCACATTCATCTTTTAGTTCAATTTCTAGCTCATCATTTGACCTACTAAATAGGTCACGTAGTTTAGAATCAGATCTTTCATCATCTTCTATGCTTTCCTCGATTTCTTGAATTAATGCAAGAATGCGATCAGATCTTTCAAGGTAATTATCAAAATTTTCAGTTCTAAATTTTTTTAATACATCGACTGTATTTATATTTCTATAATAAATTTCAAACCTCCGAATTTTCTCATCAAAATCTGGATCATCTCCATATCCTTCAAAATTCTTTTTTCTAAATCTGTTCAGCATTTCTGGCTTCATAAAAACATATCCTTCTTCATCAACTTCAAAAAAGTCTTTCCATTCGACTCTTATACAAAAATTCCCACTCTCATCCTCAATTCTTGCTTCTCTGGCAATGTCACGTTGAGCAAAAATTAAATCAGCAAATTGATAGCCATAATCAAATTGATGAATAATTGCTCTTTCTTTTGAACCACCTTGGTTAGCTTCAAATTTTCTCACTGCAGCAATATTCGCTGCCCTTTCAGAATTAACAATTGCCGAAGCAATCTCCAGCGGTTTTGTACTTTCCAACTTATCTAATCCAAAAGCAATTTGAACAGAATCATCGCTTTCCATAAGTCTTTCACGTAGTTCAGCAATCTCAGCACGATTTTCATTAATGTCTGCTTGTCTATTCAAAAGATCGAAAGAGAAATCAACTGCTAGCTTTCTAGCAATAGCCTCAGAGTCTAAACTCAGCCTTTGATCTTGAGCATCTAAGCATACAACTAAAGCATTCTTAGCAGCAATTTGGACACTTTTTAAGTTTCTAGAAAGAAATGCTAGCCTTTTACCATTTTCAAGTTTTGATTTTCCTAAATTAATAACGAAACTTCCACCTTTAAAATGAGTAGTCAAACTTTCAGCTTCGCTTTCATCAAAAGTCTGCTTAATTAAAGTATGGATTTTAGCAATAAATTCGTCAGTCAAACTTGGACCAATATATTTATCATTCAAGTCTTTAATTGAAGGAAAAACTAGCTTGTAAGCAACAAAGCCAACTTCAGTATTCTCAGGGTTTATTTCAGGTTTAAATCCAGAAAGGTATCGAAAACGAATAAATGCATCAAGATTTTGTAATTCAGACAAATTCCCTTCCAGAAGGCCTTTTATTGACTCACTCGTCAACTCTTCAGGAGTATCAATGGCGTATCTCTCCAAGATATAGGCAAATTTATCAAACATACGCCTCTTAGCATCACCTTTCGAGCTAAGATCTCTCCTTTGTTCCTGATTTTTCCCACCTAATTCAGGTAACTTTGTATCCATAAAATTGAATAATTTTAGCTTAAGATGATAACACCTTAGTTAAAAATGTCAAGCAGTGTGTTTAATATTTTCTAAGCTAAAAGTTCCCACCACTTTTGCAGAATATGAATACCTAAAAAAAGCTGATACTTCAAGGCGGATTTGACTCGAGTCAAGTTTGACATCTTTGTTGTTTGTAGCTAAAGTCACTACCACTAAAAATTAAAATGCATAGAGAAAATTTTAGTATAAATAAGCTAGAAAAATTAGCTCCTAAGGTTCAGGCAATCATGCTAGCTATTGCCCTAGCCCTTTCTTCTTGTAGTAAATCTCAAGAGAATGCTCCTGAAAGGCAAGAGTCATCTACAGAAGTTGACAAAAATGCAGAAAGAATTAGGGAGGAAGTTATTGAAGTTAGGCAACCAGATTTGAGCACTGAGTGGGCTAGCTTTCCAAGCTTTGACTTTAATGACTTAAATCTCGAAGATCTAGATTTAGTTAAAAAAGATCAAGTTTTAGAAGAAATTGCAGATAAACTTTTAAAAAAGATTAAAGAAAAACAAATAAGTGCTACTGGTGCAGGTTTTATAAATGAGTTAATTCTCGAGTCTCAAAGATTGGTTCAAAGACAGGTTGACCCTGATGAGCGAGTTGATTTTCTAAAGAATATTTTTCTGCAAAAGAATTATTATTTTATTGTTACAAATGGTGTGAGACCTGGTGAATTGATTGTTAATCTTTCTAAAATATCAAGAGCAGAAGAATGCCAATTAGAAATAAAAGATTCTCAAGAACAGAAAAAAAACAGAGTATTTTTTTTGGAAGAATCTTTGGTTTCAGAAAACTTAGACCAGGTCACAGCCCTCTATGATGACAGTATCAAGGCAGCAGTTATCTTTAAAGATACTGGAAATGCCAGGAAGGCACACGAATGTTTCCATTCATATTTGGCAGAAAAATATTCAGAAATAGTCGGTACTAGTGAAGAACTTCAACTAGAAATTTCAATTAATAACGTCCTGGCAGAAGGAAATTCATCAAATCTCTCTGGGGTATACAGTTCACTTAGCTTAAACGAGTTGGCTGGAATAAGTGTTGAGTTAATGTATACAGAAGAATCACCCGAGAGGTTATTGTTGGCTCTATTATCTTCAAAAGCTCCTAGATCATATGCATTAAGCCAGCAAGTAATAATCTCTTTAGTGCTTAA
Organism: uncultured Candidatus Peribacteria bacterium; assembly: GCA_964400435.1. Taxonomy (GTDB): domain Bacteria; phylum Patescibacteriota; class Gracilibacteria; order UBA1369; family LOWO2-01-FULL-3; genus CAYNUR01. The sequence continues at coordinate 3,363 of CAYNUR010000049.1, read as the reverse complement.
ATATTATCCTGTAAGTAAGGAGAAAGAAGACTTAGTAGCATATTTAAGGTCTACCGGTAGAATTAATAAAAAATTGCTTCACAAGTTAGTTGAAAAACACAGTAATTCAAATATTATTCAAAGCATTGCCATAGAAATGTATAAAATCGCCATTGAGAATTTTGAACATATTTCTAACAAGTAAATTATGAAGGTATGAGCTTTTTGATATCATGTGAGGCATATCTTCCTAATACCAAAAAATGGCTCCAAATTTTTATCCAAGAATGAGCGACAAAGTTTACCATCCATGTATTCATCTTTTCTCAAATTTTTGGACAGCAGATCAAGTAACACAAGCTACTACACAAATAAAAGAATTGATTTTAGGTTCTAGTTCAAACCCGACAAATATTTCAGGATCAAAAGGAGTTTCTCAGCTAGCAATTCAAACAGAGTTTATTCCTACAGAGTTCAGTGCTCATAGCAAAGTTTCCGATGCTTTAGCACTTTTAGATTCCAGAATAGATGCAATACTCGATGCAGGATTGGCGTTACATTTATTGCTTCCAGTTCACCAATTACCGCAGCAAGGTTGGGAAGGAATTGATTGGCAAGCACTAGCGGCGGAATGGCCAGGAAGTACCTTCGTACCATATCAACCATCAGTAGAAGAATTTACAAACGGCCAACAAAATCCATACGACATCCTAGCTGAAAAATTCCATAAACCAATCATCGAGCATTTAGTTGCAACAGGTAGAGCAGAAAAATTAGCTGTAATCTACTTAATGAATGAGTTCGGTTATCCGTCAAATGTTTTAAACGACAGTGCCAGTAATTGGAACAATGATCCAAATTGGAAAGAAGTTCGTGCTCAAGCATTAAAAAACACTGCTCAAAGAAATCTAGAAAAAGGCAGGACGGTAGCTCAAGGTAAAGTTCCTGTAGGATTAAAATTCGCAAGAGTTGTTAGTCCAGATACTGGCTGGACTCCTTTCGAAAGTTCACAAACCGATCAATTGGCAAGCATTTTAAATGAAATGGGCCCAGCAGGAGATATGCTCGGATATGATGTTTATTTTAATAGCGAAAATAATTTCGACCAAGCTGATAAAGAAAGATTCTCTCCATTTTTTCCACTTTTCCCTAGTGGGTTTTTCGAAATATCAGAGTCTGGACGAGAGTGTTCAGGCAACCCTTGTCAATTCACTTCCGGATCAAGAACAAGTTCGAAGGACATCCTCGAAGTAACAAGTTTTTGGAATGAAGCCAGAGGATTCAACCTTTTTGCCTGGAATGCTAGCGGTTCAGACCAAGGATGTTTTGCAATTGTCAATGAAAACAATCAGCCTTGTTCAGGATCAGAAAAAGAAATAAAGGGGTTGTGGGATTTAGCAATTAGAGAAGCTGGTGTTGAGGATGAAAAACCAAAAAAGTCATTTGAAATTCTGATTTTAATTTTAATAATAGCTGTATTAATTACGCTCGATCTAATAAGAATATTTGACATTTTTTAAAAAAGAAGTATTTTAGCGTCTATTAATTTTTACTATGCCGGAAAATTTAGGCGTTCAAAGTGAGTTAATTCATTTAAAAAAAAGGCTTGAATCCTCATCTCCTGAGAATCCAGATTTTGAAGCATTGGAAGGAATATCTTTATTAGCCAAAAGAGCCCGTGACAGTATAAGAAATATTGCAGGGTCTGAGTATAAAGTTGCAGTTGATTTTTTAGAATCACTAGATCGAGATGACGCAATCGCCTCAACAGCATTTAGGTTTTGTTTTTCGGGTGAAACCTCATCTTCCTCAGAGTATAGGTTGAAATTGCTCCAAAATCAGGCTCGTTTTTCAAAAGAATATCGTAATCTACAAATAGTTTTAGAAATTCTAAATCAAGGCGAAATAGATGAAGATGAAGCGACAGTTCTTTATAATAAAGTTTGGCAATTACACTATCATTCTTATATACCTCCTGAGATTTACCAGCGAGTGAATGATTCAGCAATAAGTAAGTATTTTGACGATCCTATTCCCACTCTAGAGTCAAAAATTAAACACCTTGGAATCATTAAGTTAGAATCCCCTACAGATGTTGACTTATTTATAGATCTTGGGGATTTAATGGATGCGATATCAAGAAATCCACATTCAAGTTTGCCACCTGAGCTAGAGAATGAATATAACAAAAGCGTTAGTGCTTTTGTAGAAAGGTCGTTAGCAACAGAACAATTCGGTCTTCAAGACGGAATCGAAGATCTAGTTGTTCTTGAAGCAAAAAGTAGAGGAATAGCAGTCCCAGAATATCTAAATCAGAGGTATCTTCTAAGGCTTGAAGAGCTCATTGAGGATTCTCTAGATCGTCTTTCTTATATAGAAGATGATCCAGAGCTTGATCCATATGTAGCTTTAGATTGTTTCAATAGAAAGAGTTTTCTCCAACTAGTTAGAATGTTAAAAGTGGAAGATTCTCCTGAGTCTAAAAAGACTATTAAAAAAGTTGAAGAGTATTTACCTGAAGTGCTTGATTTTATTTTGTCTCTATATTCAAAGCTTTATCTAGGGGCAAATCGTTCAAAAGAATGCAGAGAAGCAGTTGAGAACTATCAATTACTTAAAGAGCAAATAAAGGAGTGCAAAAAATATGGATTGAAAATTCCCGATGGAATTGAGGAAGAGGTTGATAGCTGTCTCAAGAAAGTAAAAAAAAGTTCACTCAAGTTCATGGATTTAGATCGTAATAAATTCCTATATGAAATAATCTCTGAAGAAATTCTTGCAGGAAGAATAGAAAAAAGAAATGATAGAAAGAGATTTATAAATGGATTGCTTGAACATCTTTCCTATTCAGAGTCAGACGAAAATATAGAGAATTACATTCACTTACTTGCTGAGCTTGGAGTTTCAAAGGAAGACGAGCGAATTTTTGATGCTTTACACCGGGAAGAAAATGAGATGATTGGAGATTTATATAATTCACTAGATGAACATGTTTCAAAAATGATCTCAAACGTAAGAAGGTTAGTTGGAGAGTTAGAAGATCGAGATTTTCCTGTCCCGGAAGAACTTAGTTCGATGATGGTTGATTTTCAAGAACTCGCTGAAAAATATGAGCTCGAGATTAACTTAGATGATGAAGAATAACTAATCGCTATCAATTTCAATTTTCTTCAATTTATTCTTAATTTTTCGATAATGATTAAGAATAAAATAAGTCAGTAGGCTAAAAAATATAGCAATCGCTAAACTCACTAAAACTGGTGAATAGCTTTCGTGTAACATATCTTCAAGAACAAACATAATAAGTTCACGAATAAATTCAGTCCAAAAAATGGCCATTGCAACAATCAAACCAAACTTAAAATTAGCAGGAACAGTTTTACC
>CAYNUR010000048.1:0-8311 GCA_964400435.1 uncultured Candidatus Peribacteria bacterium | reverse complement strand
TTTGATAAAAGAGCAACAATATAAATTGAAGCAACTAAACGCTTGAATAAATAGTTAATTTTATGCATGGTTTTTATTTTTATTTTTCAATATTATAACACTAAAAACAATAAAGAGCAACTTAGCACTAACAGCTAAACTCAAGGATTTTCTGCTCTTAATCATGCAGAAAACAAATTGCCTTAACTTGCTAACATCAAACAATCAGGGTATAATTACGAAATGTTAAAAATAAACAATGTCTGCACCAAAAAAACTAATTAAAGAGGTAGAAACTGTTGAAGAACTTTTAAAGTACGGAAATAGACTATTAAATCTTGTGATCCAAGACCTAGATTTATCTGAATTAAAAATAAACTGGAATGACGTAGAAATGGCCAACACATCTTTCATGGGATGTAAAATTCCTTTTGAAGTAGAGAAAATTCTCAGAAGTAAAGGCGCGATGATTTACCCAAAAATTTATGGCCGACCATACAATCCCTACCGAATTAATCTCTATACTTGGCAAGAATTAATGGAAGGATATTCGAAAGAAAAAGATGAAAGTATCGATTATAAAATCTACATCTATTCGAAAAAAAATAAGTTGAATTCAGACATTAACGAAGCACTAGCTCAAACTATTCATGATAATTCAGTTTATGATGGAATTAAAGATTTATTGGAGTTTGACGACGACGGAATGACGACAAAAAAATGTGTTGGAATTATGGGAGGACACGGAGTAGCCAGAACAGAAAAGTCATTCACAGATGTTGCATTAATAACGAAAGACCTAACTGAAAAAGGATACTTCATTCTATCAGGAGGCGGACCAGGAATCATGGAAGCAGCAAATCTTGGAGCATATTTCGCAGGAAAAAGTGAAGAAGAATTATTGGAATCAATCAAAGTGTTGAAAAAAGCACCAACTTTTAAAGATGAAGGATATATTGAATCTTCAAAAGAAGTCTTAGAAAAACATACAGAAGGAAAAGAAAGTCTAGCAATTCCAACATGGTTCTACGGTCACGAGCCATCAAACTTATTCGCCAGCCACATCGCGAAATTCTTCTCCAACGCAATCAGAGAAGATATTTTACTGTCAGCTTCACTCCACGGAATTATCTACGCCCCAGGAAGCGCCGGAACAATCCAAGAAATCTTCACCGACGCCGCCCAAAACCACTACGGAAGCCTACAATTCATCAGCCCAATGGTTTTCATGGACACAAAATACTGGACAGAAACCAGACCAGTTTATCCTTTAGCCAAACAACTTTCTGAAGGGAAGACTTATGGGGAAATGTTGACGATTTTGGATGAGAGGAGTGAGATTGTTAAGTTTATTGTGGAGAATCCTCCGAGGGAGGGGTAGGAGATTCGTTATAGAAAAACTCCAGAAAAAACTTACGAGTTATTTCATATTTCGCATTTGGATTAGGGACTAAACAAAAATTCTTAAATTTATCACTCCAGTATATTACTCCACTTACACTTGCCCCAGTCTTATCAAAAATCCCTCGTTCTCCATTTTTTTTTATTTGCCCAACATATTCTGTCTTCCCACCAATCGGCATATAACAAGGATAAACAGCACATAACAAAGCATTCAAATCATAAGAATACGAACCAATTAATCCATTAAGAAAAATCAATCTCGGAGTAGAATAATTTTCATCAATATTTTTAAATTTCTTACTTGAATCTTTTATTAAATTTTTGATCGGCCCTCTTCTTTCATTAGTAGCATCAAAAGTAACTACAAAACCTTTAACTCCTAGATCTTTTTCTCTTTCTTCATTAGTTAGATTTGTTAAAGTCTTTACCTCTACAAACAATTCAAGATCTCTTTTTTTACAGTAAAAATCTGGACACTTACCATTTATATCTTTCAAATATTTCACTTTTAAATCTGATATTCCATCAATATCTAATTTTTCAACAAATACACCCAAACTTTTCATCTCCCTATAAAAAAACAATTCACTATTTTGTGCCGACTTGATTTTTAAATTTCTTATATATTGTTTCATCTAAACATAAATAAAAATTGAAAACAATTGAAGCCGTACAAATTTGTACGGCTTCAGAAGATCATAGAACTAAATTTGAATCGAGAAGCAAGCAGTACGAGGAAGTTGACGAAGTAATGCGCAGCCTTATCAATTCAAATTTTTTACATCATTCCTGGCATTCCTCCCATCCCTGGCATCCCACCTCCAGCAGGCATCTCACTCTTCTCTTCAGGAATATCAGTCATAGCACTTTCCATAGTTAAGAAGATCGCAGCCACAGAAGCAGCATTTTCAATTGCAGATCTTACAACCATTTTTGGATCGATAATTCCAGCTTCAACCATATCAACGTATTCATCTTTAGCAGCATCATAACCTTTATTACCAGTTTCATTTTTAACTTTATCAACAATCACCGCACCTTCTTTACCAGCATTAACAGCAATTTGCATAAGTGGAGCAGTCAAAGCATTCATTACGATTTTGATACCTGTAGTTTCATCAGCATCAGCACCTTTCATTCCTTCAAGTTCATTGATCATTCTCACAAGTGCAACTCCCCCACCTGGAACGATTCCTTCTTGAACCGCAGCACGAGTAGCATTAAGTGCATCTTCAATTCTTAATTTCTTTTCTTTAAGTTCTACTTCAGTTGCAGCACCAACTTTCAAAACTCCAACTCCACCAGTTAATTTTGCAATTCTTTCAGATAATTTTTCCTTATCAAAATCTGATGTAGAATTCGCCATCATCATTTTAAGTTCATCAGCACGAGCTTGAACTTCTTGTTCATTTCCTTTTCCATCGATGATAATCGTTTTATCTTTATCAGCAACAATTTTTCTAGCTTCACCAAGATCACCAAGATCAGCATTTTCCAATTTCAAACCAAGATCTTCAGTAATAACAGTTCCACCAGTTAGAATAGCAATGTCTTTCAACATCTCTTTTCTTCTATCTCCGAACCCAGGAGCTTTAACAGCTAGAATATTGAACACTCCTCTAAGTTTATTCAAAACAAGAGTAGCAAGAGCTTCACCTTCAACATCCTCAGCAATGATAACCAATTCCTTCTTTCCAGTTTGAGCAACTTTTTCTAGAACCGGAAGAATGTCTTGAACAGATGAAATTTTCTTATCAGTAATCAAGATTTTTGCATCATCATATTCAGCTTCCATTCTAGCTGGATCAGTCACGAAATACGGAGAAATAAATCCATTATCTAACTGCATTCCAGTTACAACTTCTTTTTCCAATCCCATAGTTTGTGATTCTTCAACTTTGATCACACCATCATTTCCAACCATTTCCATGATATCAGCGATAAGTTCACCAACTTCAGGACTTTGTGCAGAAATTGTCGCAACTTGTGCAACTTTTTCTTTACTGTCCCCTACTTGAATAGCCATTTCAGCTAAAGCCTTTTCAATTTTTCTAACAGCTTTTTCGATTCCATTTTTCATATGAATTGGATTCGCACCTGCAGTTAAATTTCTAAGACCCTCACGAATAATCGCTTCAGCAAGAACAGTTGCCGTAGTTGTACCATCACCAGCAACATCATTTGTTTTTGTCGAAACTTCCTTCACCATCTGTGCACCCATATTTTCGAATGGATCAGGTAGTTCAACTTCTTTAGCGATAGTCACACCATCATTAGTCACAAGTGGACCCCCATATTTTTTATCAAGAACAACATTTCGACCTTTTGGCCCAAGTGTAATTTTTACAGTTTTAGCTAGCTTTTCAACCCCAGCCAGCAATTGTTGACGAGCTTCGTCACCAAATTGAATTTGTTTAGCCATAGTAAATAAAAAGTTATCGATTAATTATTAAAATAAATTTATGCCAATTTTGCATAAATGTCAGAAGCAGAAAGAATCAGAACTTCTTTTCCTTCAACTTTCACTTCAGTAGGTCCATATTTAGAGAATAGAACAACATCCCCTTCTTTAACTTCCATTTCCATACGACTACCATTTTCCTGCATTTTTCCAGGACCAACAGCAATAACTTTCCCCTTCATCGGTTTTTCTTTTGAAGCAGTATCAGGAATAATAATCCCTGAAGCACTAACCTCTTCAGTTACTGGTTCAACAACAATATTGTCACCAGTTGGAATGATCTTAGCCATAAAAATTAAAGTTAAAATATAAATTAGCACTCAAGATTATAAAGTGCTAACATTTTGCGTCAAGAGTTTTTTGAAGAATGAAACGTAAATTAATTATAGATCAAGAATTCTTAGCTCTCAATGAATTCCTAACCGCAAAAGCCTTAGATCTAAAAATTGACCTTATCTCACTTAGTTTTTCAGAAATAGCACTATCTGGAAACTCTTCTCGAAACTGGTCTTCAAATAATTCTATTTCATCAGCAAATCTAAAAAAGAAATACATATTAAAGTAATGCCACTTTTCTGCATCTCTAGATTTTTCCCTATGCTTCAAAGACTTAATCGGAGATTTTAAAAATATAAACAGAGTAAAAATCAAAACTAGAACTTTCATCAACAACTTCTTCTCGAAAGGTAAACTATCCAACTGTTCTAATTCATGCTTATTCTGAATACTTTTAGTTACAGCCATTTGCATTACTTCTAAAGTTGATTTTAAAATTTCAATATATTCATCCAATTGAGCTTCATATTTTGCCAAAGTATCATCTAAAATCATAGACTCAAAAAGCATCGCATCTTCTGGATATTTAAAAAAAGAATCAGCAAACTTCCTATCAGCAATTAAAATCAACTCAACCCTTATATCCACTTCGGCTCTAATTCCTTCTGGATTTAAAATCAAAACACTATTTTCTCTTCCAGTACTTCGATCCAAATTCGAAAAAAGTAATTTCTTCTTAGGATCAATCATATAAATAGTCTCCAATTCATTACCAAGATCACGAGCAACAGAAACAATCTCTCCATCAATCATTTCTCGAGCTTCAAGCTCAGCAGGCTTACGATTCTCAAAATCATCAACCTGCTCTTCAATAGCCTCCCGTAATGAATATGGAATACCTTTCATTGTAAAATTTAAAAGGCTTGAATATAAACACAAAAGTAAAAAATGTCAAACTCTGAGGTAAGAGCCAATTCCCAAAAAGAGAAATATACGTTAAAACAAGACATAATATTCAAATTCATTCACAAGTAAACACAGTCTAACTTCTAACAAAAAATCAATCATTCTCAGTCTCATTTTCAAACTCAATAATCAATTCCTGAATTTTACTAAATATTCTCTTTTCAACTTCCTCAGGATCTACACCAAATCTTGAAACAATACTTTCAATGTGTCCATCAATAGATTTCTCTGCCTTTAAAGACTCCACGTTAGCTTCTAACTCAAACCAAATATCAAAAAACGCATTCATCAAAGATAGCGGCATACTCTTCCTAGAATATTTATACTTATGAAGTTCTTTCGAATCCATACCCATCTTCTCAGCCAATTGCTTGTAATCAAGCGCATATCTATCACTTACTTCATCCAAAAATTGATTAAAGTTATCACTATCCAAAGTCAAAAGTCTATCTGGATTATTAGATTGATCACCAATCTCCTCTTCTAGCTCGAACCACAAATTATAAAGTTGATTAACAACCAAGCTTTCAATTCTCTCAGCAGAATTTCTCAATTGAGAAATTGTAGCCCTATTACCTTCCGGCAACCTTTCACCTATCTCAGTAAAATTTATACCAAAACGTGCCTTCATAGCATCTGTATATTGTCGAAAATTTTCATCATCCAATTCATAGTCAATTATTCCTCCAGACTCTTCAATCCGTTTTGCCAATTCTTCTTCAAGCTCAAACCACAAATTATACAAATCTCTAACCAAACTACTTGGAATTTGTTCTCCAGAGTTTCTTAAAAAATTTATTAACAAATCATCACCATCAGTTAACCTTGCACTGATTTCAGTAAAATATAAACCAAATCTATCTTTCATTTCATCTGTATACTGCCGAAAATTATCTCTATCCAAATCTAAAAGGGAACCATCTTCAACTTCATCACTATTGCCCTCCTCTTCTTCCAATTCAAACCAAAGTCTATACATCTTATCCACCAGTTCTTTTTCAACCACATTTCGTTGGCCAGATCGATATAAACCAATAAGGTTATATCTTGAAAACCTAGTTTCTACCTCCATACCTAATCTTCTACCAATTTCTGCAAAAGCTATACCAAACCTATCTTTTAATTCTTCCGTATACTGCCTAAAATTATCTGTATCTAAAACTAAAGCTCGTCCATCATCCTCTTCTTCAAAATCCTTTGCTTCCTCTTCCAATTCTAAAGCCCCACTATTCAATTTTTCTTCTAATTCAAACCAAAGCCTATACATCTTATCCAACATTTCTTTTTCAACCACGTTTCGTTGACCAGATCGATAATAGCCAATAAGGTTAAAATCTTTTACCTCCATACCTAGTCTTCTACCAATTTCTGCAAAAGTTATGCCAAACCTATTCTTTAATTCTTCCATATACTGTCTAAAATTATTTGTATCTAAAACTAAAGTTGATCCATCACCCTCTTCTACAGAATCCTTTGCTTCCTCCAACTCAAACCATAATGAGTACATATCATTAACTACTTCTCTAGAAATATTTTTTCTCACACCAGACCGATAATGAGTAATTAGATTATAACTTGAAGATTTAGCAACAACTTCCATACCTAGTCTTCTACCAATTTCATTAAAAGTAACCCCGAATCTCTCCTGCATCTCATCAGTATACTGCTTAAAATTATCACTATCCACCACCAAAGTATCAGAATCCTTTTCTGCTAAGTCCTCAGTCACTTCATCTCTACATCCTTCAGCTTCTCTATTCTTCCTAAGTCTTGCCTCTCTTTCCTCCTCCAACTCAAACCAAAGATTATACATACGATCAATTAAATCCAACGAAATAGTAGTCGCAGCATTCCTAGCATATGCAACTTTATTATAAGTAACATTGCTATCTTTAACCCTCTCTCCCATTTGTTTAAAACTAATACCAAATTCACGCTTCATTGCATCAGTATACTTTTTAAAATTATCGGTATGCAAAGTAACATGACCAGCTCTAGAACTAATTTCAACGGGCTCATCACCAAATTCTAACTCCGTTTCCAACTCAAACCATAAATCAAAAAATCGATTCATCTTTTCAACAGAAAGTTTTCCAGGTCTTTTCCTTAAATTCGAAATTCTACCTCGTGAAAACCCCATTCGTTCAAAAATTTTTCCATAAGTTAAGCCAGACATCTTCTTAAGTGCTTGAGTATATTGACGAAAATTATCCACATCTACAGGCCATTCTTCTAAATTGCTATAAATCTCCTCTTGATATTCTCGTAACCTCACCATCGTTTCCGAATCAATCACAGCTGCACCAGTCCTGATTTTCTGATATTCATTATTGGATATCCCAATCCCGCCAATAATAACTCTTTTAGCTAATCCCGAAGTTTTAACTATACTATCAATCGCTGAAATAAAAGCCTTTTCCAATTCACCCCATGCTCTTTCCTCCTCCACTTTATCTACATCATCGACTTCTCTCTCTTCTTCAAATTTCAGCCACAAATTCCATAATTTATTTATATAACCCCTCGCAAACATCAAGTTATCATCACCAAATTCCTTAGTTCCTTTTAACTTAACTAATCCATAATCTTCATAACCATCAAGATCACTAATCGCTTTTTTTACTGAATCACCAAATTCAGAAACCAAAGAATCTAGAAATTGACTCAAAGCCTCTGGATCAACCAAATAACTATCTAAATTATTATAGTAATCAGGATCAGATTGCTTAGAATTAATTAAAGAAATTACTGTATCCACTAATTTCTTTGCTTCAACATTGCCAAAAACAAATTCACCAACAATTAAAGACTTAACAGAAGCTTTACGCAAAATTAAACCACAAGAAATAGACAATTCCTTCGCAGCAAAAATCAAGAAATTCCTAAAATTAAAACCATTATCTTCAACAGAAACCTCTTTTAGCTTTTCTAAATATTCCGTTGGGATCCGTAAAACATTATTCGAATCAAAATAACAATATGCAAATTCATCCAATAAATCTGCATATTTTTGAGGAATTTGTTCAGCATCAGAAATCATTAATCTTAAATCTTCATATGGAATCATTGAAAATACTGAAAAAGCAGCTAAGGAAATCCCATAATCATGTTTCAATTTCCCAAGAAAATCAATACGATCAAAGTCAATCACAGTTTCAGAAAGAGAATCAAAATATGAATTTATTCTATTAAAATCGTCTATCCTAATTTTTGAACTCCTAAGCC
>CAYNUR010000047.1:0-8341 GCA_964400435.1 uncultured Candidatus Peribacteria bacterium | reverse complement strand
GACTTCAAAATATCACTTTGTTCTTGGTTTTTAATTTCCGTGTAAGGTAACTTTAATTTTAACTCTAAGAGTTCTTGTAAATTATTTTCTGAAATAAACTCTTCTTTTATTTGTCGAATTTTTTCAGGATGTTTACCTGTTGGTTTCTCTTCTTCATTTCCTTCCAAAAATCGTAGCTTCACTTGTTCTTTACCTGAATCTTTATATTCATGCCTAGTTAAAAATAGATTTGTCTCTGCTCTTGTTAAAGCAACGTAAAAAAGTCTTAACTTGTCCTCGATATTTTCTGAAATGGGCGACAACTTTAAATTTGAAGGGAAAGAAAGTTTATCTCTCATTCCATGACTCACCCAGAGATCATCTTGGCAATTTGTAATGAAGACAGTATCGAATTCAAGACCTTTTGATTTATGAACAGTTAAAAGATTTACGGCTTGTGTATCATCGTTAAAATTACTTGAATACGTTAAGTTTAGATTGTGTTTTTTGTGTAACTCGACAAATTCGATCAAGTCATGTGTAGTGATTGCTCGGTTTGCACTGTATTCTCGGACGGATTGAATAAATGCTTGCAAGGCAGTTAAAAACTCTAAATATTCTTGATTCTCAGAGTTTATTTTCGCCGAATCAAAGTAGTGAGATTTAAAACTACTTTCAAACTTTTCAGTAAAAAGGCTGTCTGCATTTGATTCTAGTTCGATTTCATTAACCCCAGTCAGGTAGTCGATAATTTCTTCGACTGTGGACTCTGTTGCTTTTTTAGCTAGAATTATAAAAAACTCTGCAATGTTTTTAACTTTAACATTTTCTGAGTTAAGCATTGTTTCTAACCAAGTTTTTCTAGAACGATATGCTTTTGTAGAAATTTTCCATATTTCTACAGCTGGAATATTCCAAAATTCAAAACTAAGAATATCTGGTAAAAGTTCGTCAGATTCTTTTTCTCCTTTTCTATTTAAGGAATTAATAAACTTGAGCATTGTGATTAATTCTACGATGAATACTTGATCGAAAATATTCTTTTTTCTTTCGTAATGGATTGGTATTTCAAAATGATCGAGTATTTTTGCTACTTCTTCAAGGATTCTGTGTTTTGGTGCAATTACGGAGATTTTGTTGGGATCTTTACCGTCTTCAATGAATTTTTTTATTTCTTTTGCAATCCAAACATATTCATGTGTACTAGTTGCAAATTTTTCTTCGATTATTTCTCCACTTTTTCTTTTTGGATTTGCTGATATTAAATCTTTAGTAATTTCTTCAAGTTTATTTTCCAATCTTTCGTCTGCTTGAGTGATTATTTTTCTTACTAAATCCAAGATTTGCTGATTTGATCTGTAGTTTTTATTTAAAACAATAAGTTTTGGGTCTCGATATTTTTTATGAAAACTTAATATGTTTTGGATGTTTGCGCCTTGGAATTTGAAAATTGCTTGATCATCATCGCCCACGGCTAATATGTTTGGTCGGCCTTCGTGAACTTCTGCGTCTAGAATATTTTCTAATAAACGAGTTTGCACTCCACTTGTATCTTGAAACTCATCAACTAAAAGATATTGATATTTTTCTTGGACATTTGCTTTTAATTCTTCGTTATTTTCTAAAGCCTGAACCGTTTCCAAAATCATATCGGAAAAATCGAAATAGCCTTTTTGGTGAAGTTTTTCCTGGTATTGTTGATAGACGTCTGCCAAAGCAAGATGTTTATCTAAGTCTCTAGAATCTTTTAAGATTGTTTTTTTATTTTTGTCTTTTCGACAATAATCATTCTTCCATTGAGTAAGAGGTTTTGTGCTGTTAGAAATTTGTGTACCTTCGAATGCTTGCTTCAAACTTTCTAGAATCTCTTCTTTAAGTGAATATTTTTGAGAATTTACTTTTATCTTATCGATATTTGAGATTAGAATTGGAAGTTTTTTGAGTACAGATTTGCTAATTCTTTCAGAGAAAAAGTCATTAATTGGTTGAGAAGCTTCATTTAAGAAAACTTTATTTTCCTCTATGATCGATAGGTATTCATTTGGGCTTAAACCTGCACGTTTGAGATCGCTAATTTTTTTAAGAATATCATTCAAATATGTATATCCTTGTTCTGGATGATAGGAATTCAAAGGATTATCGTGTTTCAGTTCACTAAGTATTTCTTCCATAATCTCAATCTGAGCTAATGGATCTGCAGGTTTATAAAATGCTCCTTGGAAAAAATGCTCAGGATTTTGGTTGATAATTTCAGTACCAAAACTGTGAAATGTATGAATTGCGACTTTATAGGCTTCAGCACCAATCATTTGACTCAGACGTTTTCTCATATTTACAGCTGCTGAATCCGTAAAAGTTAGACAAAGGATTGAAGAAGGAAGTGTATCGGTTTTATCTAGGATATTTGCGACTCTCATTGAGAGAAGTTCAGTTTTACCAGATCCTGGTCCAGCAATAACTAAAACTGGACCTTCGATCGTGTCTACGGCTTCTTTTTGCTCTGGGTTTAAATTGTTGTATCTTTCTTTGAAGATTTCTTGATAGTCCATTAATTTGATGCTTTACTTTTGACAGAATATTAACATAAATTTGATGATTAAAGATCAGAAAGGTTCTATTTCAATTTTAGTGCTTTTGATTCAGGCTGTGGTGTTTTTTGGATTTACATCTTCAGTTGGCAATGCTCCAATTAATGTAAGAGACACTCAAAGAATTACTGAATTACATATGATGAGTACAGAAATTATTAATGCAGATCTTATGGGTGAATTCACTCCTAAAGGAAGTAGTTGCATTAGTTATGATGAGGATTTTTGGTTTGAATTTTTTGATGCTGATGTCCCTACTGATCCTGACCCAGAAAATAAAATTTCTTATAATAATATTGAATGTACTGGAGAATATCTTTATTCAACTGATGCTTTAGGTTATTGGTTTTTTGTTGCTGCTAAAGTAGAAGATCAACAAAATGGGAATATTAAATGTGAAGATTTGGAAAAAGGGAATTACGTTTTAGGCAAATCCCTTGAGAACGATTGTTATGTAATTTTGATTCAATAAATTTATTGTTGTAATTGAACCTGGCTTTGTTCAACTTCACGAATCAAACCTTGATATTGGTTGGATGAACCAAAACTAAACAATGCTGTAATTCCGATTATTACAACTATTGCTCCGATAATTAGGGCAACAATTAGGCCTTTGTTTAAGGAAAAAGCAGATGGTGCTTTTTGTTCTTCTGTAATTCCTTCTATTTGCACCATTCCAGTACTTGACTCAGAGTTTTGCTCGGGCATTTGAGGCATCTGAGGATTTTGTTCTAATGGATTTTGATTTTGATCAGGCATGTTTTGGGGTTATCTATAAGGTAATATAGCAATAAATTATTAATTATTCGATTCCGTATTCTGATTTAAGTCCTTCGAGTTCAGCAACTGCAGTATCATATGCTTTTTGGGCAGTATTAAGATTATCTTCTGCTTCTTCAAATCTTTCTTCTGTATCGTCGAAACCTTCTTGTATATCATTAGGATTATTATCGAATTGATTAAAGATATCTTCTAATTCATCTTGTAAATCTTGAAGGTTCTGTTGTTCATCTTCGAGTTCCTGTCTTAATAAATCAATTTCTTGCTGAGCATCATCAACTGCTGTTTCTACATCTGATAAACTTGAATATGGATCTATTCCATCTTCAAATTCATTTTGGGCCTCCTCTAAAGCTTGAAATGTAGCTGACACTAAAGAATCTATTTCTTGAAGGCTTTCTTTGGCATTTTCGTATTCGTTGTCTTCATATTCTTGTCGTGCTTCACTTGCTAATTCAAAATCTTCTCTAAATTCTTGTTCTTGATCGTAAGCGAAATCGCAAGCATCTTCTGCTTCTTCTCTATCTTCATATCCATGTTCATACCATTCATCAACTTTATCACATATTTCTTCTTCTAATTCATCAGCTTGTTCTAATTCAATTCTGGCGTCTTCTTCTACTGCTTCTAAAACGTTTAATTCTGAAGTTGCATTGTCAACAATAGTGTCAGCTTCAACTAGATCTTCTTCAGCTTGTTCATAAGCTTGTTGAGCTTCTTCAAGATCGACTTGTAGGTTTTGAGCCTCATTATATTGGTTTTCTAGTTGGTTAAAAAACTCTTCTGCTTCTTCAATTTCATCTAAAAGTTCTTGTATCCTATTTTGCTTATTTTCAATTTGATCTTCTAAATCTTCTCCGTCTATGAATAAGTTCTCTGCTTCGTTAAATTCTTCTTCAAGTTCATTAAAATTTGCCTGAGCAATTGCTAAATTTTCTTGAGCGGCAATTAATGCTTGTTCAGCTGCTAAAACATCTGAAGGTAAAGTTTCTGGCTCTCCGGTTTCTGGGTTGACACCTCCATCATCTGCTGCTGATCCAGTACATGTTCCTGCTTCTCCGATTAAATTAAACCAAACGAGATGGTAGCCTGTTGCGAGATTCAAATCACTTTCTGTGGCTTTTATAAAGCTATTTGCTCCATCTTGAACCCATGCACTTACTGTTCTTCCTTCACATAAATCTTGGGTAATAGCAAAATCTGTTTCATTTACCATTGCCCTCAAATGCCAACCTTCATCGAGTTCATTTAGATTGGCATAACTTGCTGACGGAACTTCCGATCCCATTTTAAGATCAAAAGTGCTGTATTCTTGACTACAAATTATGTTGAAGCCTTGGCCAGGCTCTACATAAATGCTAGCAAGCTCTTCCTTTGCTGGAACGTAGTGTCCACTTGCGGGACCTTTTGGATAAGTTATAAAACCTTTTGTTCCGTCTGGTCTTTCGTCATCATAGACAACTAACCAACAGAAATTACTAGTATTCGTATTAATTGATTTTACAACTTCTTCTAAACTTATTCTTTCCTCTGAATAAAGGTAACTAACGCCTGAAGGTCTAACTGTTGCAGATCCCCTATTTGCATTGGCTTGCATGTCGGACTCCTCAAATTGAATATAATTACTTTTTTCTAAGAATCCCTGAAAAAGATTTCTATTGAATGATATTGCTGGAGGTGCTTCTTCAACTTGCTCAATATTTCTTGTACCTGAAATATACGCAGTTAGAACTAGGGCAATAGCTATGGAAATTGCACCAATAATTGATATCAACTGTTTCTTTCCGTCTATTTTTTTCATTTTGTTTTTGTTTTTACCTTTTATTATTATACCACACTAGCGAACTTGCAGCAAGTTTGCAGACCTTAAAAAAGAGACCTTTTTCAAGGCCTCTTTAAATTGATAAATTGTTTCCTTAAGATCGATTAGCTTTGAGATTGAGTTGCTTCTACTTCAACCCAGATCAGACCAAAATCTGTTGATCTTGATGAATAATTATCAGTAATTTCAGAGAAAGTATCTGCAGTTAATTGTTCATAAACTGAGATAATTCTTGATTGGTAAGGTGCTAATGCTGTTTCTAAGTCAGCTGGGGCTGGAACTAAAATCCATCCTGCAGCTGTATCAGGAATAACGATGTCAAATGTTGAAGGCAATTCAGTTGAATACTCCATTCCCCATTCTGCATCTGGGTGTTCTGCTACGTATTCAAAAGTTTCAGTAATGAATACAAAGAATCCTTTTCCACCTTCAATTACATGACTTAGTGGAACTTCACAATGACCGAAGTTTCCATCAAGTGGATCGAAAAGTGGCCATGGACCTGCAGGACTTGTGTTGTAACAATTTTCTACTGGGTCGAATTCTCCAATAATAACTTTTGTTCCTGCTGGTGCACTAATGTTTGCTAAAACTTCTTCAACTGTTAAATCATTTTCTGTCCAAAAATAGTGAAATGGATTACTAGGGTTTCCATTTGAGTAAGTTTCGATTGTGATTGTTTCTAAAACAGCATCAGAAGGTGCATCGAAATCTCCTTCTTCAATTTCATGAGCTTTTAAACTTGAATCAAAAATTCTTCCTTGAAGAGTACTTTCTTCTAACTCTAGGCTTGGAGGTCCATCTTGTGTGGCTTGTTCAGTTCCAGACTGAAGTGCAAAATATGCACCTGCACCACCTAGTACAACGACTGCAGCAATAACAGCGATCAAAGGACCTTTACCTTTGTTTTTATTTTTATCAGGTGTTTTTAAATCCATTGAATCCATATTCGAGGGGTAATTTATATCTTTTACATGATATTAAATTTTTGTAAATTTACAAAGTTCCTAAAGCAATTCTGTCTTTATTAATTAGCTCTTTTTTGGTATAATTAATAGATTTTCGGATAGAAGAAAAAACCAAAACAAAAACCAAAAGACATTATGGAATTTCGAAATAATTTAGTTTCTGCTAATAAATTCGTTGGAATCACACTATTTTTTGGATTATTAGTGAGCGTGCTGATAGCTACTTTTGGTTTTACTAAATTAAGAACATCCTTTGCTATTAATGGGATGGAGATTGAACATGGGAAGCTTTATTCGCTTGAACCAAGTGATAAAATTCATGTTTATTTTAACAAAGATGTTGACCATGGATTTCAAGAAGGTAACGCAAATCTTGCTCATGGGAATGTGGATTTCAGAGAAGTAATTGTTAAAAAAATTGCAAATGCTAGGTCAACAATTGATTTGGCAGTTATGTATTTATTTGATCCTGTGGTTGTTCAATCTTTGAAAGAAGCTGACGCTAGAGGGGTAAAAGTTAGAATCATAACTGATCATGAAGGTTTAGCAGAATTAAATAACCTCCTAGGAGATACGAAAATTGAAGTTAAAGATAATAATGGCGGGGTATTGGAAGAGGGTCTAACTGATGAAAAATCAATTATGCATTATAAATTTGCTGTGATTGATCATGCAATTCCAGATAGCGCTGCAGTATTAACTAGTTCTGCAAACTGGAGTGAAAAGGGTTTTGATATCAACTCGAATAATTTAGTTGTAATTGAAAATCAGGATTTAGCTCAAGCATATATGTATGAATATGAACAAATGTGGAGTGGGAAATTTAATCGAGATAAGGACTTGCGAACGAATAGAGGTGCCGTTTTTGAAATCGATGGAAGAGTTGTGGAGCTTTGGATGTCCCCTTCTGCTGACCCATTTACTAGTTTTGAAATGAGGTATGTAAATTTAATTGAAGAAGCTAAAAAATCTATTTATTTTGCGACTTTTAACTTTACATTGCCTAGAATCTCCCAAGCTCTAGAAGAAAAATTTATTGAAGGATTAGATATTAAAGGTTTATCAAATGATGGTAGTTGGGACATTTTAAGGAGTGCATATTTTGATATGAGGGGAATTTATCACACGAAGGAATTTACTCCTTGGAAAAAAATTCCTTATGAAAATATCCGTCATGATGCCATGGAGGGAGAGATTTCTTCGTTGCACTACAAATACTTTGTAATTGATGAAGAGATTGTAGCTACTGGTGCATCTAATCCCACAACTAGTGCTGTTTTTACAAATGACGAAGATATTTTAATAATCCATGACCCTTTGATTGCAAATGAGTTCAAGCAAAACTTTTTAGCTCATTTTCAGAAATATGGTGGGACCACTAAGAATTCAAAAATAAAAATTACTGATTTTGATGATGAAAATGACCGAATTTTACTTAAAAACTTGACTGGTGAAAATATTTATTTAAAGAATTGGAGATTTTTGTCTACCGATGAAGTCTTAATTTTAAATGAATATTTTCCTGTTCAAGAATTTATCATTGAAGATGATTTAGTTTTGAAAGCTGGCGGTAGAATTGAAATTCAATTACCTCCGGCATTTATAAACAATGATTCTGAAGACGATGAATTTATGATTAGGAACTCAAATGATGATGGTGAAATCTATCTATTTGATGAAAATGATCTTTTACAAAATATGATTTGGTATTAATTGGTAGCCATTTTTCATTGAGGCCACTAATAGTTCGCATAATAAGTGAACTCTACGAATACTCTGAACCCAAGTAGCACAGGACTTGCACGACTCAGTCGTGATTCCTGAGTATGAATTCCTTATGTCGTTTGGGTTTGGAAGGGCAAGCCCTTCCAAAATTTGCCCTTTCCGGGTCGTTTCCGTTTTTGACCGCCACCCTAACCAATAGACCTTCTTTGACACATTTAGTGCGCTTCAGCTGGTCTACCCCGATGTCGCGCCCCCTAGTCGCTCAAAAACGAAAACTATTTGGAAATTCCACTTTTGGCTATATCGGACCATTTTCCGATAGCCTCAATGAAAAATGATGACTAGTTAATATCAAAGCATTGAACTTTAACAATTTAGATTAATTGGCCGCCACTTTCCATTGAGGCCACTGATAGTTCGCATAAATAAGTGAACTCTACGAATACTCTGAACCCAAGTAGCACAGGACTTGCACGACT
>CAYNUR010000046.1:0-8530 GCA_964400435.1 uncultured Candidatus Peribacteria bacterium | reverse complement strand
GAATTAAGTGCTGCATTTCTTAATAAAGTAATTATTGGAATAAAAAATTGTGGACGGATTACATACATTTTTGGATATTTGTGTGAAACATCAACAATTCCAGTGTTATACAACTCGTTTTCAGCTTCTAAGAGGGAAACTAGCACTGCATATTCACATTTCTTTTGGGTACGATCTTTATCAAGTTTTTGTAAAAAATCCTCATTCTTCTTTTTTGTAGCCGTTTCATCTCCTTCATTTTTCATTTCAAACATAATGGAGATGATTTCTGTTCCTGACTCATCAGTTTCCCTATAAATATAATCTCCTTTATTTCCAGAACTTGCATCATTATCTTTTTCAAAATATGCGTTTTGGAAGGCAGTTGCTCGTAGTTTATTGAATTCTACTTCACAATGTTGCTCTAAAGTTTCTCCGACCATTTTTGTACTTAATTTGAGCTTCATGTCTTTGTATCTCTCAATAGCTTCATCTTTCATTTTGATGATATTGTCGCGAGTTTTTAGTTCATTTGTGTACTTTTCTTGAAGCGATTTTTCTAATAATTGCTTTTCGATTTCTTTATTTTTTAGATCATTTGAAAGGTCATCTCGTTCTTTTTCTATTTTCTTAATTGCTTCTGCAACTGTTAGTTTTTGCTCAACCTCTGCTTTTTCTAATTTTGATTTTATTTCAGCCAATTCAGATTCTTTCTTTCCTAATTCTTCTGCTAAATTTCGATCTTTTTCTGCTTTTAATTCAGATAATTCTTTATCTTTTTTTGCTAATTCTTCCTGAAATGTATTCTTGAGATTTGATTCAGCAAGTTTCAAAGCATTAGCTTTTTCCCTTTCTGCAATCTCTAAGCGATCATGTATTTCTTTTTCAAATTGATGGTCACGGACTTGTTTAAGAATGTCAGCAAACCCAGCCTCATCTACTTTGAAGGCTTTTTTACAGTGTGGGCAGATGATTTCGTTCATAGTTGTTTTTTTGTTTGGAATAAAATGAGTTTTTGGATTGTGTTGAGTATGATAGCTGATGGTGTGGCTTTGTGTAAAATGGTTGGTTGATTTATTTTTTTGTAGTCGTTTTATAATTTTATTTTTTGTTTTTTTAGCTGCAAAAGAGCGGATTTTAATAATTAAAAAAGCACTAAATTATGGTTAGTGCTTTTTTAATTGAATGCTAATATTAAGCTTTTAGCTTTTCTAAAAGGTTATTCCAATTTGATTCGAGGTCATCAATGAGTTGATCGGCCTTACCTTTTAACTCTTCAACTTTATCCTCTCCGGCATTCTGAATTTCTTCCATCTTTCCTTTCATTTCCTCAAGTTTACTTTCTAGCTCCTTAACTTCGTTCTGATTTGCAATTTCTAAATCAGCTTTTTTCTCTGCTAGCTCTGCCTTAACTTTGTCGTACTTAGCATTAAGTTTGTCTAGGTATGGTTGCATTTCCATAATTTTGTGTTAAAGAATACTATTTTTAGGGTAGCATGGTATTCTGAATAAGCCAAAATCTACTATTTGGTTCAAACATTAAAACCTGAGAATCACTCCCCCAACTCCTTTTCATACTCCCCATCAACCAAAACATATCCAATCCTTTCCCAAAATCCAGGATTCCTATGATTATTTGTTCTGACTTTTTGAGTTCCTAGTTCTGAGCAAACTTTTTCCATTGCTGCTACATAGCTTCTTCCTAACCCTTTTCCTCTGTGTTCTTCGCGGATATGGAGTAAGCCATAGATTCTTTCACGAGTTTCTTTGCTTATGTGGAAATTAACGAAAGTGTGACCTCCTTCAAGTGGGAGTTCCCAGATTGAATTTTTTGGTTCTCCATCTTTTGAAGAGAGGCGATTGGATTGGTATGTGATTGCGATGTGTTCACTTTCGTTCCTGATTGTTACGAAATCATTTTCGTTGTAAGAATCACATTCTTTAAAGAACTCTCTGGCTTCTTCTTCAGTGAATGATGATATGTCTTCTATTGGCATTATTTAGTTAATTACTTTAACTTCATGTTCCAAACCTTCCAAATACTTATGAAACATTTCCTTTGATAATTCTAAAGTTGCACGGTTGTCGTTGGGGTGGAAAGTTACTATTTCTGACTCGTAAACTTCGGAATCAATATAGACTTCAATTTCCTTTTTTTTATCATTAATTAAGCCAAATGGTGACACTGAGCCAGGTTCTAGTCCTAACTTTTCCATTAGGATTTCTGCACTGGCAAAACTGATCTTTTTTTCTCCTACAACTTCGGCAATTTTCTTTAAGTCTGCTCTTTTTTCTGATGGTAAGACAACTAAAAAATGTCTTTTTCCTCCTTTAGATTTCAAAACTAGATTTTTACAAGATAAACCTGGGATTTCACTGCAGTATTTATCAGCTTCTTCACAGGTAAAAACTGCAGGGTGGTTATGACGTTTGAATTCTATTCCTCCTTCTTTTAAATATTCTTCGACTTTGTTCATGGATTTTCGATGTTTTACATTTTTTGCTCCATCGCTTCATAAACTAAAGTACTGCTTATCATTGGGCACTTTTTAGCAATCTCTATAGCTTCTTCTTTATTTTCAGCTTTGATTACTAAATATCCGGTTAAAGCATTTTTGTCCATTTCTAAATCTTTCATTCCTTCTTTTGTAACTTCTGTTCCGTTCATTAAACCAATTTGGTCAACAATTCTGTCGCCAATAGACTGGAACCAAGCCATCCATTCCTTCATGATTTCTGGCGTTGGTTTTTCGAATCCTACTGTAATTAATACAAATTTTTTCATGATTCAATTAGTTATTTTTACTATTCTAGCACAGAATGATTTTTATTTTTGTGCTAGCCTTGGACTTTTGTCGCGAAGTGCTAGAGGATCTCAGAATCTTCATTGTCTGAGAAAGCAATTTCAATTGCTCAATAGTTCAGAGCCAAGTTGAGAGATCGTCAAGAAACTGACGAACACCGATGCTTTTGGGGTTAACGTCGTTCATGAACGACTTGTATAGTTCTTTGGCAGCTTCAGGATCTCCAAGCCCGTGAGAGAGAGCTACCAAGTAGAAGATCTTCTCATAGTAAAGGTGAGCTTGTTGATGAGTCACTAAACTCATCAATTCGTTTTGTTGATCTTGATCTAGACTTGAGTTGATCCGCTCGATTTCTTTTGGAGTGAAAACTGCGAACTGGAGCATACTGTTTCCTTTTTTGTCCAAGGCTGTAGAAGAACGATGAGTTGGTCACACCTTGTGCCAACTTCATACGGCGTATTTGATACAACTATTTATTGATTTTTGCAAGAGATTGATTTCTTCATTAGAGAAATTTTTAATGCTACAATTAAATTCCTATGAAAAGATTTTTGATTACAACTTGTGTTTTGTGCTTTTTTAGCAGCTCTGTGGCTATTGCAGAGAGTTTTCCTGATGTTAGTGAAAATCATGAAAACTATAAAGCAATTGAATACTTGAAGGAAAATGGAGTAATAGATGGTTATGAAGATGGGACTTTTGGACCGAATATTTTGGTGAATCGTGCTGAAGCTGTGAAAATTTTAGTTGAAGGATTTGGTATAAGCTATTCTGGTGATTTTTCTGAAGAATTTCCTGATGTGAATGAAAGTGATTGGTTTTTTGAATATGTGATGGCAGCTAAAAGGGATGGGATCTTGGAAGGTTATCAAGATGGAACTTTTAAACCTGAAAACACTATTAACTTGGCTGAAGCTTTGAAAGTGGTGCCGATGGCAGGTGGGATTTCTATTCCAAATAATGTTAGTAATGATGTTTTTGCTGATGTGAAAAGCTCTGATTGGTTTGCTAAATATGCTTTGTATTCCAAAAATAAAAATATAGTTTTAGCTGATGATGAAGGGATGATTTATCCTAGCAAAGATATGACTCGAGCTGATTTTGCTGAACTGATTTATCGAACTATGATTGTTAAAGAAAATGGTGGAAAAGAATTTCCTCTTCACGAAACTTGGGATTATTTTCAGAGTGGAAATCTCCCTTTTAGAGTAAAATATGATGATAGTTGGTCAGTATATGATGAATCAAATAAGGTTACTTTCTTTAAAGGAAATGAAGATCTGTATCAGTTTTCTGGGGTGAGAGTTTATCCAGATTCTGGAAAAGTGATTGTTGTTTTGGATAATAACTCTCAAAGAATGACTAGTGAACAATACTTTGCAAATATTAAAGAAGCTTTTGTTGGTGCGAATTATACGAACTTTACTTTAAATGAAATGCCAGCTTTTGAAGTTCTTTATCCTGAATTGAGAAGAGTTGATTGGTATGTTTACTTAGAAGATGGTCGGGTTTTTGCTATTTATACTGAATATGGTGAAGGTGTTTTAGGATTTCAGCTTCAACAAGTCATAAAGTCTATGCTGGCTACATGGGAATATAGTGTTGGTGAAGGTACAGTAATTGATAATCCTGAAGTGAATTATGAAAATACGGGGATGACTTTTTCCGAGAAAGAAGAACTATTAAGTGAAATATTTGAGAATATTCTTATTGAAAATCAAGGTAATAGAATCATTAACTCTTTAGGTGAAACTATTATCATTGAAAGTGATACAATCGGAGTTGGAACTGGAGTAGTTGATTATTATTATAGTTCTGAGTTAGACTATACTTTGAAATATGAGAGAGCCTCTGATTTAATTCTGGATGTTAGAGAAGGTAGAACTAGCGCTTTCTAAAAGGTAAAAACTTATTATGACTAGTCAAAAATTTAGTGAAAAAACTTACTTTCCAGCTGTAGTTGCAGCATTGTTAGTTTTAGGAACTGCGATTGGATTTTTTATTTTCAACTTGGTGGAAACTGATCCTAATGATGTTGACCTTGGGATAAATGAAGAAGTTAATGGTTTAAATCCTAGTTTGGATCGTTTGCCTGATGGGCCCCCTTCAGTTCCGGTTCCTGATGGTCCTCCTCCTAGTTAGAATTTTTTATCTTAACGATGACACTAACTCCCCACTTTGTTATATTCGAATTGTCATAAATAAAATTTTTCTATGGAAGATGTTAAACAAAAAGCACTCGATGAACATAAAAAACATCGGGGGAAATTAGAAGTGGTGCCGACTGTGCCAATGAAAACAAAAGAAGATCTGAGTTTATACTATACACCTGGTGTTGCCGAGCCTTGTAAGAAGATTGCTGAGAATCCTGAAGATGCTTATAAATACACTTCAAAAAGTCACACAGTTGCAGTGATTACTGATGGAAGTGCGGTTCTTGGACTTGGAAATATTGGAGCTTTGGCTGGCTTACCTGTGATGGAAGGAAAATGTGCTCTATTTAAAGCTTTTGGAGGCATTGATTCTGTGCCAATTTGTATTGAAACACAAGAAGTTGAAGAGATTATTAAGATTTGTAAAAATATTGCACCTTCTTTTGGTGGAATTAATCTGGAAGATATTTCTGCACCGGCTTGTTTTGAGATTGAAGAAAGATTAATTAATGAATTGGAAATTCCAATTTTTCATGATGATCAACATGGAACTGCGATTGTTACTTTAGCGGGGTTAATTAATGCTCTTAAAATTGTTGGGAAGAAAAAAGAAAAAGTAAATGTTGTTATTAGTGGTGCTGGTGCTGCTGGTGTTGCTATTACAAAATTGCTGATTGATTATGGATTTCAAAATATTGTTTTGCAGGATAGTAAAGGCCTTATTTATGAGGGAAGAGATAATTTGAACCCAAGTAAAGAAGAGATGGCGAAAATTACAAATCGTCAAATGATTAAAGGTGGCATTGAAGATGGATTGTGTGATGCAGATATTTTTATCGGAGTTTCAAAGCCTAATCTTCTAACTGCTGAAATGGTAAAAACTATGGCTGATGATGCAATTATTTTCGCGATGTCTAATCCTGAACCAGAGATTTATCCTGAAGAAGCTAAAAAAGGTGGGGCCAAAGTTATTGCTACTGGTCGTTCTGATTTCCCGAACCAAATTAATAATGTTCTGGTTTTCCCTGGAATTTTCAAAGGTGCTTTGGAATCTCGAAGTAGAAAAATTACAACTGAGATGAAAATTGCTGCTGCTGAAGCTCTAGCAAATATGGTTAAAGATCCCAATCCTGAGAAAATTATTCCTGGAGTTTTTGAAGAAGGGGTTGCTGATGCTGTTGCTGAAGAAGTTAAAAAATTTGCTAACTAAGTATATTGATTAAAGTTTTAAAATTTTTTGAGAATCATTTTGGGATATTGGGAATACTGGGGTTATTCTTAGGTCTCACTTTTGCGGACTATTTGACTTTTCTTGGGGCAAATTTTTTGACTGGATTACTTTTGATGATGCTTTTTCTTTCTGTTTTAAAGACTGATTTCGGGGAATTGCGAAATTCTTTTAAGAAGCCTGGGATGATTTTTCTTTTAGTTATAGTAAAGATGTTTATTTTACCTTTGGCAGCATTTTATTTGAGTTATTTTTTGGAATTAGATCAGAGAATGGGATTGATGCTTGTGGCTGCAGTTCCTGCCGCTGTTGCTTCACCTGGAATTGTAGCGATGTTGAGAGGAAATATTGAATTAACATTGATAGTTAGTGTGGTGACTAATTTAATTGCGCCTTTTGTTATTCCATTTTTGTTTTTTTATACAGTTGGAGCAGAGATTGAATTTGAGGTTTTAGATATGCTTTTGTTTCTTTTGTTCATGGTTGGTGTACCTTTTGTCTGCGGAGTTTCTATGGAGAAATATTTTCCTAAGAAAGTTGAGAAAGTTAATGAATATTCGGGTGGCATTCTAGGATTAATAATGTTTTTATTTGTTTTTGCTGTGATTGCACCTTACAAGAATTTGATTTTAGAGAATCCTTGGAAATCTCTGTCCTTTCTTGGTTTGGCATTTATTGCTTCTTTAACTTTTCATTTAGTAGGGTTTTTACTTGGAGTTAAATCAGGGAAAAAAATGTTGCCCACTTCTATTGTAATTATGGCTTATGCAAACGTTGGTTTGGGTATCTTGATAGCCTTCAAATATTTTAGTCCGACGACTACATTGATTCTTGTAATGTATGAGTTTTTCTGGATTTTTGGGCTAATGCCTATGCAGTATATTTTTGCAAAAAGGAAAAGTTAGTATATACTTTTTGGGCTAAGAAATAACAAAATAATCATGTCAGGACATTCGAAGTGGCATTCAATTAAACATAAAAAGGGAGCTATTGATGCTAAACGTGGGAAAATTTTTACTAAACATGCAAAATTGATTACGATTGCTACTCGTGATGGTGGTAGTGGTGATCCTGATATGAATCCTGGATTGAGAACCGCAATTGCGAATGCAAAAGCTGATAACGTTCCTAATGCAAATATTGATAAAGCAATTAAGAAAGGTACTGGAGAAGATAAAGATGGAGCTGCTTTTGAGGAAATTATGTATGAAGGTTTTGGACCTGAAGGAACTGTTTTTTTTGTTGAAGTAATTACGGATAATCGAAATCGTTCTGTTGCAGCTGTAAAAACTGCCTTTACAAAAAATGGTGGAAACATGGGGGAAGCTGGGACTGTTGCTTGGATGTTTGAAAAAAAAGGAATGATTTTAGCTAAGGCTGAAGGAAAAAATAAAGATGAAGCTGAGTTAGAAGCTATTGATGCTGGAGCTGAGGATTTGAGTTTTGAAGATGGAGTTTTTACTATTTATACCGAACCTAGTGAACTGATGACAGCGAAAGATAAACTTGAGAACTCAGGATTTAAAATTGAAAAAGCGCAATTTGATTACTTGCCTAAAAATGAAGTAAAAATTGAGAATTTATCTTTAGCAAAATCTGTAATTAACCTGATGGAAGCAATTGAAGATGAAGAGGATGTAACAAATGTTTATAGTAATTTTGATATTTCAGAAGAACTATTGGAGCAATTAGCTTAGTCTTTTTTATTATTCTTCTTGTGATTCTCCTTTTGTACAAGTTTCAGCAAAGTAATCTTTTCCAATAAGATATTCACAAGTAATAATTTGCTCTTCACCTTCTTTCATAGTTGCTTGTAAGTCATCAATAGATTGATCGTTTACTGATAGATTTGATGGAGGTCCACCTCTGAAAAAAGTTATTAGTGATGGGATAGATGCATAAGCAAAATAAAAACCGAATGATATTATTACTCCTGCGAATATAGCGATTAGTAGGTTTTTTGATTTTTTATTCATAGAAAAAAATTATGTAATCATTAAATGATAACATTTTACCCCCCTGTCAATTGATCATCTATATTAAGCTCTCTAGTCCTCAAATTTATAACTTATCGGTTCATCTCCAGTAGGGTTTGTTGAGTTGAATGTGAAGTTATTTGTGGACTTATCTGAATTAGTGTTCTTTGACTTTTCTTTTTTTTCTTGTGATTTACCATCATTTTTTGGCTCTCCATTTTTTCTATTTGTTGATTGATTGGAGTAATTTTCTTGCTGATTTTTTTTCTTATTTTTCTTTTTACGTTTTTTGTTCTTAACTTCTCCAAAGTTATTTTCTTCATTTTTATTGTTTTCATTTTTCTCTCCCTTTTGTTTTTGTTCACTAGTATTTTCTTTCTTTTCTTCAGA
>CAYNUR010000045.1:0-8597 GCA_964400435.1 uncultured Candidatus Peribacteria bacterium | reverse complement strand
AAGAATGATAGTTTGGTTGAATTTTATGGGGAAATTATGTATAATAAATAGATTGAATTTCCTCTCGAATTCGATAAAAAATAAAAACAAAAATGAATAAAAGTGGAAAATATATTGTTCTTGCCTTGCTTTCTTTGATTATTGCTATTGGTTTTAGACCTTCATTTGAAGACGAATTTTACGTGTTTGCACAGGGAACAAACTCGACAATTTGGATTAATGCAAATGGTGATTTTGCAAATGGGTTTAGTTTAACTTCGGTTTCTGAGCCTCAAATTACTGAGCAAACTTCGACTTGGACTTGGGAGGAAGCGAATGATTATATCGAATTTCGAGATTCAACAACAACTGATGGATTTAGACTTCAGGTTTATTTGAGTAGTACTGATGCTGGGAAATTTGTTTACTTAGGAAGTTCTACAAAACAAGCCAATCTTGATCCTGGACAACTGAAGATTTGGGCTGGATATAGTTCTACAGGAGCAATTTATCAAGCTGCAAGTGTTGGATTGGATGATCCAAGTACAACGGTGAATATTGATTCAGCAAATACTTGTGCCAATTCTCAAATATTGCCGACTTATGATTTCAATAATGATTTATTGAGTGGAGATTTTGGTTTGGTAATGTCTTCTGTTGCTCAGAATTATTTATTGGGTGATAACGAATGTCCAGTTCAGGGAACAGTTGATATTCGACGGATGGAATTAACTTATCCTGGAGCATCAAATGCCGGGACTTATGAGGCCACTTTTGTAGTTTTAATCGTTGATGGAAATTAAAATGAATAGAATGAAAAGTTTAAGAAAAATTAGTTTGAAATACATGGAAGAGATTATGTTCTTTGTGTTGATTTTCTTGCTTGGATTTCAGTTCTTTGTGGGGACTTTTGTTAAAGCAAATGCTGGTTGGTACGACTCAGCTTGGCAATATAGAATGAAAATTACTGTTGATAATACTCAAGTTGCAGGGACGTTAAATGATTTCCCGATTCTTATTAGTAGTACAGTTGAGGAGTGGAAAGATGATTTGAATGGTGGGAATGTTCAGCAAATTGATGGAGGTGATATTTTATTTACTCTTGATGATGGAACCACGAAACTTTCTCATGAAATTGAGAGTTATGATCGAACTACTGGTGAATTGATTGCATGGGTGGAAATGCCAACTCTTTCTGGTTCTGTAGATACAGAATTGTATGTTTACTATGGGAATGATGCTGCTCCTAACCAGTGGGAAACCGATGGTTCGACTTGGAGCGAATATATGGCGGTGCATCATTTTGAAGAAGACTGTAGTACTACTGGTTGTTATGATGATTCAGCAAATACTTCTGCGACAACTACTTTTGATATGACTCCTAGGAGATTGGATGCAACAACTCCAGACTTTAATAATGTTGGTAAAATTGGTGATGGAGTATTGCTAGATGGAGATGAGGAATATGTTGAAATGGCTGATAATTCTAGCATTGATTTTCAAAGTAGTGCTTTTACTGCTGAGTTCTGGGTGCGGAATGATGAATCTCTTCACTATTCAGGATTGTTGGATAAAGGTGCATATAGTTTGAAAGTTAATCCTGAGGATGAGTTAGAGTTTGGGATTCGCCAAGATAATGTAGGTGATACTTTTTTTTCTGAATATTCGGTGAGTACAAATTATGCTATTACCTCTTTGGCTTATTTTGATGATTACTTATATGCAGCTGTTAGTCCTGTTTCTACTTCAAATGGTGGTTTGGCGAGAAGTCTAGATGGAGATAGTTGGTCTGAAGATTATGTTCAGTCTTCCGTTGCAACCATTGATAATTTGATTGTGTATGCTGATAGGCTATATATGACTGAAGGTTCAAACTTAAGAGAATCTACTACTGGTACTAGTTTTACAACAGTAGGAACTTTAGCTTGTACGCCTTCTGCTACAACTGTTTTTAATAGTGCACTTTATATTGGTTGTTCAGATACCGGTGAGATTTATAGATATTTTAAAGGGTCTTTGTCTGAAGTTTATGATTTCTCTCCATCTCTTGGAGATAACATTTCATCGATGACTGTTTATGATGGTGAAATGTATATTGGTTTTGAAGATACAGGTAGAACTTATCGAAGTGATAATGGTACAACTTGGACTTCAGTTTTTTTCAATTCAAACTATGCTAACTTGTATAGTTTGAGTTGGTTCGATGATAAGCTCTTGTTTGGTTACTATTATCTTCCGACAACTGATTCAGAAATTCTAGTTCGGTCAGATGCTGGAGGATTTTCTTTTGATAGTTTTGTTGCTTCTGCCTTGACTACTATTGATGCAATTATGAGTTATAGTGGAAGAGTTAGTGTTTCTGGTAATGGTGCAAGATTTATTACAAGACCTTTCAATACTCAAGGAAGTTGGAATGATAATGTTGGTTCTTCGGTTAATGGTGTCAGTATTGTTGAGTTTAAAGGTGGAGTTTATGTTGGTGGAAGTAATAGAGTTTATAAAAGAAATAATCCTGGTATAGACGTTCATTCTAGTACTGATTTATCAACAGTTACATTTACACATATTACTGTAAGTTATGATGATTCAACTGGTTTGAGAATCTATAAAAATGGTCAACTGGATGCCTTTCAAAGTGGAACATTGTCACTGTTGAATTCAGATTGGGATTTGATGTTGGGTAGAACTACAGGTGAAAGTATTGGTGGTTCGAATAATATGGGAGAAGAATTTTTGGATGGTAAAATTGATGAATTTAGATTGGCAAATGATACTTTTTCAGATGATTGGATTGAAACAAATTATAATACTCAAAATTCACCACAAACTTTTTACTCTATAGGTCCTGAAGAAACTGAGCCTGTAGATCCGGAAACTATTTGTTCGACTTGGTATGATTCAGAATGGGAATATCAAAGAATTGTTACAATTGATAGCGCTCAAGTTGTTGAGAATGTTGCTAATTTTCCAGTTTTAATTCAAGAGGTTGAAGTCTCTGATTTTAGATCTATAGAAAGTGGAGGTTTAGTTGCTCAGAATGATGGTGGAGATATTTTGTTTACTGCAGAAGATGGAGTTACTAAAATTCCACATGAAATAGAATATTATGATCCTGTTCAGGGGATTCTTTATGCTTGGGTGGAAGTACCTTCTGTGAGTTCAACTGCTGATACGAATTTCTGTATGTATTTTGGAAATAGTTCTGCAGATGATCAATGGGATATTACAGGTGAAGTCTGGAGTGCATATGATTATGTTTATCATATGATTGATGATATTGGTAATTGTGTTCATAACTCTGCTGTTGCAACGACTGCAAGTTGTCTACAAAGTTTTATTCGAGGTGAGTCTACTGACACGGGAGTATCTCAGACTATCTTTAATGATTTTGGTAAAATTGCTGATGGTTTGACCTTCGATGATGGTTATAGCTTTGGTAAAATTAATGATAATGGTAATGGATTCCCAGAATATTCAGATGATTTTACCATTGAGGCTTGGGTGAAACCTGAAGAAATGTCAAAGATGGCAGCAATTTTTGATAAAGGTTCATATGGTTTGAAAATTACACCTGAGGATAAATTATTATTTAGTGGAAGAAATGATCAATCGATTACTTCTTGGGCGAATGTAACTGTTCCGAGTGGTTCAGGAACAAATATTTATAGAAGTATGGCAGTTTTTGATGGATATATTTATTTGGCAATTGATTGGAATGGTCCATCTGCACCAAGTTATGATGGTGTGTTTAGATCAGCTGATGGAGTAACTTGGTCACAAGCTGGTAAGGTTTGGTCTCCACCAGCAGGTGATTTGAATAATCTGATTGTTTATGATGGAAGACTTTATGTGACTTTGGATGATGCTGTTTATTATACAGAAGATGGAACAAACTTTACGCTTTTAGGTACAACTGGAAGTAGTGTTTCTGGATTTGCATCAAGTACAGTTTATAATGGTCAATTGTTCTTTGGGTCTGAAGATAATGGAAGAATTTATCGAGTAGATAGTAGTGGTGGAACTCCAAACTTTGCGTTTGTTCAGAACTTTGGTGGAGCAACAGATAGAATTTCAGGATTGGTTGAATTTGAAGATAATTTATATGCTGCCTTGGAAGGAGATGGAGATGTTTATGAAAGTTCAAATGGTACAGTTTATTCCATCATCTATACTCAACCTACAGGTGAAGAAGATATCACTACTTTATCTGTGATGGTTGAGAATTTAATTGCAGGTTTCTTTGATTCTTCGCCTTCTGGTTCAGATATCTATTGGATATTTAGTACTATACCTTGGGCGAATCAAATCTGGACTGAAACTGGTGAAGTAAGAGCAATTGCTTCTTTCGGGGATAGAATTTATGCCTCTGGAGACCAGAATATTCTGTATAAAGAAAATGATACCAATAGTATTGTTAATGATTCTTGGACTTTGAGTTCTGCATTAAATTCAAGTGAGGTTATTGGGTTTACTCAATTTAATGGCCAAATGTTTGCCGTAACTTCTGGAGGAATTCTTAGGTATTCAGGAGGTGGGTTTGACTATGAGTCAACTGCGACTTTGACTGAAGATCAATATTCTCATGTTGTTATTTCTTATGATAAGGATTTGGGAAGTAATAATTTTAATATGTATGTTGATGGAGTTTTAGATGGTTCAATGACGATTAGTGAGACTTTGGATTCTGACAATGACCATAACTTACAATTAGGTCGAAGTATTGGTTCTGTAAGTGGTGGTCATAATAACTGGGGAGATGAATTGCTTGTCGGTGAGATTGATGAATTTAGAATTTTTAATGGAGTTTTAAGTTCTGGATGGGTTCAAACGAATTATAATTCTCAAAATGATCCTGGTACTTTTTATTCAATGTCTGCTTCTCTGCAAGAAGAACAAGGTGGAGGTCCGGGTGGTAATACTGGAATGGTTTCGGTTACGCGTACTTCAATAAGTGGAAGTATTGGTCCTGGAATGTTGACTTTAACTGGAGGTGGGGATTTGGTAAGTGGAATTAATTTTGCAGTTGATTCAGTTCAAGGATATGACCAATCCGCTACTTGGACTGCATCTGATGGAATTGATATTTTATCTTATAGGGATACAACTGATCTAGATGGATTTAGAGTGCAGTTGGCTTTATCAAGTGCTGGTACAGGATTTGAATACTCAGGTTCTAATCAAACTCAAGAGGCTATACCTTTTGAAAATATGAGAGTGTTTGCTGAATATAGTGCAACCAGTGATCAATATGGCCCACCAACTCGAGCTGTTAATGATCTAACAAAAACTATTAGTATAAATTCAGATGAATCTTGTGATGATGCGGATTTAATTAATAGATATAATTTTAATGAGAGTTTTTCAGCAGGTGATTATGGAATGACTTTGTCTAGCGTTGCTAAAACATATTTAACTTCTAGTGCAGGTTGTATTGCTGAGGGTGAAGTAAAGATTAAGCGTATGGTCTTTAACATTCCAGCAGCCTCAGCTGCGGGTGATTATGAGTCAGTATTGATGATCTTAGTGGTTGATGGACAATAGCACGTAGTATGTTTGACTTTTTGTCAAAAAAGATGTATCATATTATAAGGTTAAAAAATATAACCTTGCAAAAATAATTTTCATTTCATTTAACCAAAACAAAAATGAAAAACAAATTTCTTACTATGGCTGTAGCTTCTGCTTTGTTTGCAGTCGTAGTACTTCCGTCTGCGATGGCTGATGAGACACCTACTGTTACTACAAGTATCGGTACTGGTACATTCAGTCTTCAAGGTCAGAATGCTTGGGATGGTAGTGATATCTCACTAACAGGTCTTTCAGCTCCTCCAACTGCTGATACAGATGTAACTTTTGATGCAGGTGCAACTGATAACTTTATCCTTACGGATTTCGATGCAACTGCTGGTGCAACTGTACAATTAGCAATGAGTGATTCAAACTGGACTTATGCTGGTTCGACTTCACAAGCTGCTGATTATATCACTGCTGAAGATATGGATGTAATTGCTAACTATAATGGTTCAGCTGTAGATCCAACTATTGCTACAGATTCAAGTAGTGCAACTTTCAATATTTTGACTGCTTCGACTGCTTCAACTGCGCAATCATCTTCTTCTTACGCATTCCACCCAGATTTCTCATCTGCGACTCAAAACAATGCTAAAGAGTTAAGTACAACTGCTTTCTCTTACTTTGAATCAGACGCTTCTGCACCTTATAAAGGTGAAATGAGAATTGATAGATTAGAACTTACAATTCCTGCTTTTGCCGGAGTTGGTGACTACTCTAACGTACTATACGTTACAGCTGTAGCTGGTGGTGACTTAAGCTTCTAGTTTAAAAAGTTTAAATCAAATTTTAAAAGGTCATCTTTTCAAAAGATGGCCTTTTTGTTATTATTTTAGGGTAAATTTATGTTCATGAAGAAATTCCTCTTTTCCTCCTTAATCAGCTTTGTTTTATCTGCATTTTTCTTTGTAGATGTTTTTGCTGTCAGTAGAACAGTGACTGCAACTATTTTACCAGGAGTCTTTTATATTAGTATTTTTGGAGATTTAGAGAATGGGATTAATCTTGAAGGTTTAGGTCCTCCAGGTCCTTTGCCGCAAGTTGGAACTTGGACTGGAGAAAAGAATGTTGATTACCTACAATTTTTTGATCATACAGCGGCGGATGGTTTTAGAATCCAATTTTTCCTAGATAGTGATTTTATTTACATTGGCAGTGATGCTTCTCAGGCAGATATTCCAGCTTCAAATTTTGTTGCTTATGCTGAATGGGATGAGATTGGAGATTCTGCAGTTATTCCAACTAAAGCGATTGATGATAATCAACAGACTTTAAGTATTAATAGTGCTGAAAGTTGTCCGATGGTTTCGGTAACTGATTATGAATTTAATAGTGAATTTTTGAATGATGACTTTGGTAAGGAATTTTCAATAGTTCCATATAATTATCTAACTTCGTATGTGGACTGTCCTAATCAAGGTATTTTGAATTTAGGTCGATTAGAGTTGAATATGGGATATCCTAGTCCTGGAGAGTACCAGACTAGTATGTACGTAATTATGATTGATGGCGATTAAAATTTGTGATATAATTGTACGATAATTAAAAACAAAAAATGTTTGATAAAAAAGTGTTAATTTTAGTTCTGTTAGTTTCACTACTATCTACTATTTTGTTAGTAAAAGGTGGTGAAGAAAATCTTTATACGTCTGTAGTTTTTTATGAAAGTGGAGATGTAGAATTTGCTTCTGAAGAAGAGGAAAATTTATTTGAAGAACAATATTCGATTACACCTGGAAAGATTAATAAAGGTGTGATGGAATCAAATCATTATTTCGTTGAGGATCCAACGAAACCGTTTGTAATTAAAGGAAATTAATGAAAAATATTTTAAAAATTTTTGGTTGTATAGCTGTAGTGTTTTCACTTACTTGTGCGAATGTTGTGTTCTCTCAAGAGTCAAATACTAAAACTCCAGCTTTTTCATTTAGACCAATTGAAAAAGAATCTAAAATTATTCACGACGGTGTTTTACCTGGGGATAATGTGAAAGGTTTTTTAAAGGTTATTTTAATTGACGATATTCCTTCATTATTTTCTGTAAGTTTTAGAGATGCTGCGCGAGGTGCAGTAAGTGGTGTAGCTGTTTCTGGTGGTAATAGTGTTGAAGATTTATCTTTATCAAATTGGATTGATTTACCTAATGGTGACAAGTTTATTGTTGATGGTGCTGGTATTGAAGATGTTCCTTACGAAATTAATGTTCCTGAAGGGGTTGCTCCTGGTGATTATGCTGGTTTATTTGTTGCAACCATTGAGGACTATGGTGAGGATGTTAGTCTCGGAGCTACGGCTGGAGGTCAGACAGGAGGTGAAAATTTAGGTGCTGGAGCAAAGGTGACTATTGGTGTTGGTGTTGAATTTGTATTGAGAGTTGCTGGTGAAATTGTTCCTAATGTTGAATTGAAAGACATGGAGTATTTTGTGGATGATTCTCAAAGATTGAATTTAAAAGTTAGTTTTGAAAATAAAGGTAATGTAACTATTGTTCCTGCTTTAAAGATTCAGATTACTGATATTTTCGGTAGACGAGTTTATAATGGTGAAATTGATGCTTCACTTGTTAGCCCTGGAGTTGATACTTCCGCTTCCTTTAGTATTCCAAATGAAGAATTCAATCCAGCGCCAAATATCTATACTGTAGATATGGAGTTCTTCTATAAGGTTTTTAATTTTACTACTGACGAAGATGTAGAAAGTGAGAATATTTATTCAGCTGGGGTTGGAAGTATTAAACTTTATTTACTTCCGCAGGTTGTGATTTGGTCAATATTATTGTTGTTAATTTTAGTTGTATTACTTGTTCTTTATAGAATTTATAGATTCTATAGTTTAAGTAAATCTAGTAAATCTTATACTGTTAAAGAAAGTGACACTCTTCAGTCAATCTCAAATAAGTATAAGGTTGATCCAAAGTTAATTATTTTCGTTAATAGATTGAAAAAGCCTTATTTCCTTGAGGCTGGTAAAAAGATTTTAGTTCCTAAACAAAAAAAGAAGGATGGTAAATAAAAAGTCTTTTCGAAAAAGAAATATTTTTTATTTTA
>CAYNUR010000044.1:0-8801 GCA_964400435.1 uncultured Candidatus Peribacteria bacterium | reverse complement strand
TATTTTCTTTAAAAAGATCACAGACTTTTCCTGGTGAACAATGTGTGGAACTATCTAAAAAATCTTTTGAAAAAGAATATAAGGCCGCGTGAATTTTTGTACCGCCGATATCAACTCCAATGATTGTTAATTTTTTCTCTTTTGTTTTAGGCATTTTCAAGTTCTTCAATTTTGTGTTCTAAGTCTGTAACTACATTCATATAGTTCATATAGGCTTCATATGGAGATTCAAAAGGTGAGAAATATTTGTGAACGTCTCCATCACTCCAATACTTTGTCGACATATAGTAAAAATGATCTGATGTCTGCAATTTTCTCCATTCTTCAAGTATGTTTCTTTTATTGAGAGTTTTTACTTTTTCCTCCAGGTCGAAGATTCTTTTCATACTGTGTTGTTGCATTTCATTACCTAGCCATGCCGATAAGTCACGTTCCATGTCGGCCCATGAAATTGTATGATGAATGTCGAGTTCTTCTTTATGGTTTGCGTTTTTAATGGCTTCAGATGGAGTAACAAAACTAATATGATTTTTTAGGCAAGCTTCTGGGAGTTTTTCTAGGAACTTGAATATTCCTGTATCTTCCCACTGATGCTCACCAAAGGTTTCGTAGTCCATGAAAAGATTAATGTTGTGTCCATAATTTTTGTATGTCCAGTCGATAAATTTATTTATTGAAACTGGATGTTCTTTCCAGCTTTTATCTGAAAATCTGAAAGCGATGTCATCTGAAAGACGATAATTTTTAAGAAGAAGTCCAAATTCTTGGCCTTTTTTTCCAGAGATAACTTGTTCGGGAACTCGGTAAACTTGATTTGGTGATCTGTCTTCTAAAACATAATCCCAACCTTCTAATAAAATTCCTTTAAAACCCATTTGATTTGTTAATTGTGCGATTCTATTATTGTAGATTAACTCGGTATTTCTAAAAACTTTTGGTTTAATTTCAAATAACTTCTTTAATAATCTGGCGTGTTTTCGCACTTGGAACTTGAATTCTTCTTCGTTATATAGTGCTGCCAATGAGTGATAGTATGTTTCGGCTAAAAATTCGACCTGACCGGTTTGTGCAAGTTTTTTGAACGACTCAAGTACTTCTTTACCGATTTTTCCAAAATTAAGACATTGCTCTAAAAAAACTCCCGTTATGGAATAACTGATTTTAAATTCTGGATGTGCCTTGAGCAAATTAAGGAATAACTTATTTGCTGGTAAATAACATTTATTGGCAACTTTTTCAAAAATTGCTTTATTCTCTGCTTCTGATGGTCCTTTGAAATATTCTTTTTCTGATCCAATATCAAAAATTGAATATCGAGAAACTCTGTAAGGTTGATGAACTTGGAAGTAAAAGCAGATTTGTTTCATAATTTAAATTGTGTGATAGATATCTTTTATTTTTTTCGTTTGTCCATGCCATGAAAGACGATTGAGGTCATGTTTTGACATTTTTGTTAATTCATTTGAGAGTGCTTGATATTTCAAGGTCATCAGAATTTGATTGGCAATCTCGTCTGTATCCCAGAAATCGACTTTTAGTGAATTTGGAATAGTTTCTGCCACTCCTGATTGTTTAGACATAATTACTGGAGTACCATTGTGAATTGCCTCTAATGCAACTAGTCCGAATGGTTCTGAGACAGAGGGCATCACAAATACATCCGCCGATTGAAATGCTTTATCTATGTCATTTCCTCTGAGAAAACCTGTAAATATTATGTTATCTTGGATTTTTAATTCGTGACTTAACGTAACCATTTGGCCGAGCATATCCCCGTCTCCAGCCATGATAAAGTTAACGGTTGGTTCTATCTCTAAGACTCTACTGGCAGCTTTGATAAAATACTCAGGACCTTTTTGCATAGTTATTCTTCCAAGAAAAAGCACATTTTTCTTGTTTTTTAAGTATGCTGTTCTTTGGTGGTCTTGGAATTCTTTTATGATTGAATTGTGAACTACTTCGATTTTTTCAGCAGGAATTTTGTAGTGCTCGATAATTTTTTTCTTTGTGAATTCAGAGACTGCAATTATTTTGTCAGCGTGCTCGAAACCTAATTTTTCAATCTCATGGATCAATGGATTTGGGTTTTTTCCACAGCGATCAATCTCTGTAGCATGGATATGTGTTACCAATGGCTTTCCTGAATGTTCTTTCGCCTTTATTGCGGCTGGATAAGTCATCCAATCATGAGCGTGTATAACATCGTGTTTAACTTTTTTTGCTAAACTTCCAGCACTGTGTTTGTACTTTTCGACTTCTTCAAATAAATTTTGACTGTAAATTTCTTTTGATTCATTTACTTTGTGAAATGTTTGGCTTACTTTTGGAGAGTTTGTAGAACTGTAAGGCTCAAGTGAACTGTGAATATAAGTTTTGGAAAATATTTTTTCTGAAGTACTAGTTATTTGGAGTTGTCCGTGGTTTGAACTTTCTGAATTTGGTAAAACTAAGTGGATGTCCACATTGTGATTTAGTAATCCATCTACTATTCCTTTACAGGCTACACCTAATCCTCCTTTATTTTTTGGTGGGAATTCCCAACCATACATCAGAACACGCATTTTTTGTTTTTGGTTTTTGTTTTTTTCCTTTTCTTGAATCTCTTGATTTTATCATTTTTAAGCTAATTTTTCAAGGTTCAAGAATAAAAAAAGGATTGGCTGTAATTGTTGCCAATCCCTTTTGTTTTTTGGTGTCAATATGGTGCTAGAATGCGAAGAGAATTGCTGACATAATTAGCATTCCAACTAGTGAATGTACTGAATTTATTAAATACAATGCGAATGGTTTTCCGTCCCAAAGAACCATATTTAAATTATATGTTGCCATGAAACCGATCCAAATCCAGAATGCTGTTAGAAGTGATTCACCATAGCTTCCTGCGTCAACAAAGATAATAAAGTGAGCAAGAATATAAGCAGTGACAAGTTGAGTAACAAAGTTTCCAATGTAGCTAAGGGCCATTCCTTTCTTTTTTGATTCTTCGATTTGTTTTTTTGTAATTCCTGACATTTTCATCCAAGCGTTTCCAAAAAGTAATGGTGAATACCAGAGTGCGCCGGAAAACATTGCTGCTACTGCTGCGATTAAGACAGCTAAGTAGTTGATTTCATTAAATGCGAATTCCATAAGAAAACGTTAGTGGGTTTGAATAAAAATAGCATGGAGAATTTATTTCTAGTTAGGGCTTTTTATTGCGTTAATCTATTATTATTGAATAGTTTTTATAACTGTCTCTAAAACTTCATCGATTACAGTTAGCTTTGATTTTTTAGCTTTTATCATTCCTGGACATTTTGTAGCGATATCTGATGCACTTGAGGTGAAGTGTGTTTCAAAATTGTCGCTGACAACTCTAGAAATTTTTAAATCAATTTTTTGATTTCCATCTTGGTCGGTACTTTCAACTAAAAAAAACTTACTTGGACGAAATGCACTACGATTTTGTCCTCTCTTTCTATATGAGACTTCGTCTAGAAGAGAACTTAATGTTGAACTTTTCAAACTTGCGATATCCTTTAATTGTTGACGAAAGGCCTTCGATTTTAGTGTCTCGATTAGAATTTCTTGGGGAATTTCTACTTGAAAATCTTTTTGATAAAGTTCTTTGATTACTTCTATAAAACCTATCATGATATCCAGTGCAGTAAACATTCCACGAAAAATATTTGTGGCTATTGGACCAAGTTTAATTCCATAAATATTCTCAAGATCGGGAAGGATTTTGTATCTGAGCTCTTCTAAGCAACTTGTCCTTATTTTTTCTAAATGTGGACAAGCTGCTGAAGATTCTTTTGTAACTTTTTCCCATTCCGAAAGTGATTCTAATGTTGAAGAAATAAGGAAATCAAAAGCTTCGTTTAAGTTGCTATAAGTTGCTTCGGAAGTTCCTAGTTTTTCCTTCATAACTTGGTGA
Organism: uncultured Candidatus Peribacteria bacterium; assembly: GCA_964400435.1. Taxonomy (GTDB): domain Bacteria; phylum Patescibacteriota; class Gracilibacteria; order UBA1369; family LOWO2-01-FULL-3; genus CAYNUR01. The sequence goes on along the minus strand of CAYNUR010000044.1, from coordinate 4,885 downwards.
AAGTCCCTAATAAAAACTGCTGTTATTGCATTTAGTCTAAAGTGAGAGCGATTTTCTTCTATATTAAATTTGGGGTCCTCCAGCTTGATGTGGACCGGTAATTGATCTATATCGTTTGCACCAGATTCTAAGCCTAATGCGTAAGGAAAGATTTTTGGATCTTTTTTATATGGAGACTTTAGTTCACTAAAATCCATTTCTTCTAAATAAACCATTCCATTAATTTATTAAGGAGAAATAATTACAATATTTCCTACCACATTGCAAATCTTACATCCCATCCATTTCTGAGGATTGTATTCATTACCGGATTTTTGATTTCTGACGTAACAAATCGATAATCGTAGATTTTACCGAGTTCAAAATTTTCTTTGATTCCCCAGGCTTTACCTATTTCGTAACGCATCTGAACTCCTCTAAACCCGCTCCAACCAAATTTTACTGAATCTGGGCCAGCTCTCCATTCCACAGATCTAGTTACGTCAATTAACTTTACGTAATCTCTCTTTTTATCGAACTTTATATGTAATTCATAAGTTTGTTGTTTTCCTCTTTTTGCAAGTAATTCCCACCATTTTGCGTCTAGATAATTCCATGTGACAATTAGCTTATTCTTTTTTTCTTCAACCATAACTGGAGCGTCATAATTATTTATGGCTAAGATTTCTGACTTTAATTCTTCAATTGGAATTGGTGTACCTGTCCCTTCGAAATGGTAGACTTGTTTAATCATGACGTTTAATGCAATTGGAAAAGTCACAAAGAAAAGTACTCCTGCAGCAATACCTGAGCCGACCATAATTTCTTCCTGGAAATTAACAAACCAACCTATTAAAGCTACTATTCCAGCAAAAAATGCTCCACCGATAATCATGTGGAGAATGATGAGTCCGAAAACTGCGAAGAATTTTCCCATGTGAATTTTTTACATTAAGTTGATTTTATCTTTAATTACTTGCTTTGACAAACATTAGTATTTTAATTAAAGTTGGCGCGAATAAATTTAACCTTATTTCCTATGCCTAAAGTGGTAAAAAGAGAAGTAATTGGATCTGCGAATCCAGTTGCTAAGTTCTTCAGGGAACTGAGTAATTCTATAAAAGGAATTGCTACCGGTATTCTTTTCATTATCGGGTCATTTATTTTGATTGGTGTTACTGCTAATCAAAAAGAACACAGTAAAGTAATCGAAGCTCTTCCTCTTCAAACTCCAGAAGAAGTTGAAGGATTTGATGGAATGGTGAAAATCCAAGGTGAGCCTGATTACTCAAATACTGTAGTTGCACCAAATACAGATGAGGAAGTTCTTTATTACTCTATGAGAACTGAAGAATTTGCTGTTCGTGAAGTTGAAAAAACTCGAACTGTAACTGAAAATGGTCAAGAAATTAGAGAAACTTATGTTGAGTATGAAACCAAATGGGAAACTGTTGATACAGAAACAAAATGGTCAGACTTTGCCTTAGGGAATATTGAAATTAATAATCCTGGAAAAGCGACTTTAAGAGTTGATACTGAAGAATTCTATACTAATACTGAAGATCTTGAATACAATGAATTCTTATCTCAAGAAGAATTAGTTGATGTTCCACAAAAAAGAAGAGTTACTGTAACTGGTGTTCCAGCTGATTCAACCTTGATTGTTGTTGGTGCTAACTCTGGTGATTCTATCGCTTCTGGAGAAGAAGGAACTTACTTCATTTCAAATAAAAATGAAGCTGACTTCTTAGCTTCACAGCAAAGTAGCGAAAGAACTAAATTCTGGATTTTAATTGGAGTAACTTGGTTCTTAATGACTAGTGGTTTCACTATGTTACTTGGTCCAATTACTAAAATTCTAGATATTATTCCTGGAGTTGGAGGTCTTGTAAATGGACTACTATTTATCGTTTTTGGTATCGTTTCTGCAGTAATAATTTTTATTGCTTACATAGGTATTAAATTCTGGTGGCTAATTCTATTGATCCTTATTGCTTTGATTGGATTTATTGTCTACAAAAAAGCTAAGAAAGGAGATATCAAACATATCGAGACTAAAGGTAAAAAAGCTGTAGTTATGGAGAAAAAAGATAACGAATTTGAAGATAGTGAAAGTGAAGAATAATCTGATTTAGATTTTCAAGAGGTATTCATTAAGTTGAATACCTCTTTTTTTGTTTTATTAAGAATTGACTAGGAATTTTTTAATATGTATTTTGGTCACTGAATTTTTTACTTACGACTAAAAATATGAGAAGTATTGAATTAGATTTTTGTGACGGAATAAATAAAAACACGTCTGATATAAGATCTGTAAAGCCTGTTGATTCAAGAGTTCAAGAACAAAAACCTGGTGATGCAACTGCAGTAAGTAGAGATATTTCTAGAGAGGTTACTGAAGTACGCAGTACGCTTGGTCTCGATTTTCAAGACTGGGGAAAAGAATAATTAGATTTTGCAGGCAAGTATCATTTGAATGAGATGAATCATTTCTAGCTCAATTGTTAATTGATTTGAGTCAGAGATGATTTTTTGTAATTCATATAATTGTCTTTTTGGATTATTTTTTTGGGCAGATTCAATACTTAAGATTCCGCCAGGATGCATTAATAAACTTTGACTGGCTTTACCAGATCTTAAGCAAGCTAACTGTGTTTTAATGATTTTTACTAACTCAGAGGCAAATTCTTCTTGTTCTTCTTGCGTTGAAGATTGTTTTAATTTGTTTTGCAGTTGATATAGCCTTAGATAATTTGGAACTACGTGTGTTGCATACTCTTTATTTCCAACTAAATCTATTTTTGTTCCATTGTGATTTGTTGAACCAAGTCGAGTTAATTGCCCCTGCCTTTGAATATTTTTACTACTAAGATATTCATCATCAAGATCAGTTTCTCCTGATTTAATTATTGGTAAAACTGCAAGTAGTCTAGAGCAATCTGCAATAGAAATTGCAAAAATTGCTTGTTGGTCTAAGATAGCTTCTTCGCTTACTCTTAAACCGTCTTCTGTTCTTCTAATTAAATAATCAAAATCACCATTTGCTATTTTTTCGAAGTGTTCAACTAGTGCAATTTTTAGATTTTGAAAATAGTCTTGTAGTAGCTGAATGGTAGGCTCATCAAAATATTGATTTAGAATTTCATGAAGTTTTAATTTTGTCTTTGGCCCAAAATTTTCTGGTAAAGTAGTTTTTACTTTGTGAAGTAATAATCCAAATGTTTGATATAAATTTGCTAGAAGGTCTACATCCTGATTTAGTTCTTCACTATCTAAGAATGACAAAGCATTGAAGGCCTTTAATCTCATTTCTACAGAATTTGAAATCGTACACTCTGCTAATGGATTTACGATTGGCAGAGTAACAAGGTTATTACTAACCTCAAGAGAGTCTTTTGAACTTCCTATTTCACTTGGAACCTCGTCAAGAGCTTGGTTAAGTTTTCCCTTAATACTTTGGGAGTGAGGTAAACTATCTTCACAGTTTTCGGTTTCAGAATTAAGTGTGAAATATTTTTCTCTAAAATTGCGAAATTTCACTAATTCTAAGGGGATATGCTCTTCAACCCCTCTCTGATTTAAGCTATATACTTCTAGTAAATCTGTAATTTCAGGGTCTTGAATCTTTTCGACTTTTCGGTGATCTTCTGACATTTTTTTGAATAGTTTTAACGTTTAATTGTACCATGAAAAAGCATATGAAAGTAGCTTTTTCATTATGTCTACTTGATTATTGCTGAGCCGAGGCAAATTTCTTCATCATAGAATACAGCGAATTGTCCTGGTGCAATTCCTTGGTCATTTTGATCTAACTTTACATGTGCAACTTTATTGCTCAAAAATTTAACATTACACCCGTATTGTTGTTCACCGTGTCGAATTTTTACCTGTATTTCATCCTTTTTTTCTAACTCCCCTGCAAACCAATTAAAATCCGTAATTTCAAATTCATCCCTAACTTTATCTTCATCGTGATAGCTTTTTGAAACGTAAACAATGTTCCTTTCTGCATCTTTTTCAACGACATACCAAGGACCATCTGGAAGTCTAATATTCTTTCTTTGTCCAATTGTGTAGTACCAGAACCCATCGTGAGTTCCCAATTTTTTTCCTGTTTCATACTCAAGAATTTCACCTTTTTCTTTCCCCAGATAGTGTTCGATAAAATCACTGAATTTAAGTTTTCCAAGAAAGCAGATACCTTGACTATCTTTGCGATTTTTATTTGGTAGATCAAATTTTTCGGCTAAATCCCTGACTTCTTCTTTAGAGTATTGGCCAATTGGGAAAATAATTTTTGAAAGTTGTTTTTGTTTAAGATGAGAAAGAAAATATGTTTGATCCTTGATTGAATCTGGAGCTTTCTTTAAAAAATATTTTCCATCGATTTCTATTTTTTGTGCATAATGTCCACTTGCGACTGCATCATATTCATCTATTGGTATTTTGTCGAAAAAAAGTCCAAATTTGATCCTGTTATTACAAAGAATATCTGGATTTGGAGTCCTTCCACTTTTTACTTCATTAATTGTATAACTAACAACTTCCGCAAAATATTCTTTCTGCAATGGGATTATCTGAAGTGGAATATTTTCATTTTTGCAAATTTCTCTAACATATTTTAAATCTTCCTCCCAGGGACATTCACCAAGAAAAGCAAGCTCATCTTCAAGCCAAATTTTTAAGTAAAAAGCAGTTACTTGATGTCCCTGTTCTTTAAGTAATTTTAAAGCAACTGAACTATCAACTCCGCCTGAAGCTAAGACTGCAACTTTCATTGTTTAAATGAGTTATTCGGAGGAAGATCTTACATGTGTTGACCAAAGATGACAACAATTAAATATAGTGATTTTTGTTTTATGTTAGTCAAAAAAATTTCATCTACTTGGTAGAATCAATTGTATTG